>JBIJCP010000144.1:0-2834 GCA_044344635.1 Candidatus Planktophila sp.
TGGCGCTTGAATCTTTTCGTACTTCATACCCGTAATTCTTTCAGATATGGGTTATTTTTTCGCTCGAATTTAATCGTTGTCTCTGGGCCATGGCCAGGGAGCACGCGCAGATCATCACTTAGCGGAAGAACTCGAGTCTTAAGCGTCTTTATCATCGCCTCGTGAGAGCCAGAAGGCAGATCAGTTCTGCCAATAGAACCAGCAAATAGCACATCCCCCGAAATCAACAACTCTTCATTGATATTGAACATCGTGCTTCCGCGGGTGTGGCCAGGTGAATGTATCGCGGTAATCTTTAAATCTAATATCTCAAGCAGATCCCCATGTCGAAGATTTCTAGTATCTGTCGGCTCTTCAAAGTTCATAGCATTTAGCGTTGCGATAAATTCTGGTCCGTGGGCGCCCTGTGGTTTTAGTAAATACTCGCGATCTTCCGAATGTATATAGCTCGCTATCCCATAGCCATCGGCGAGCGGTTTAACTGAGAAGGTGTGGTCTAGATGGCCGTGAGTAATTAGCGCAGCCACTGGTTTCAAATTATTCTCTTCAATAATCGCCCTTATTTCGTGAGATATATCCGGCATTCCAGGATCGATGATGATGCACTCCTGCCCACGTCCACCTGCGATGATCCAACAATTGGTGGCATACATGGGGGCCGGAAATGAGGCGACAAACATAAATCACCCCTTCATAGGCTCATCTTTAAGCGCTAATTTTCACCGCGCAGCAATACAGGGTACCTTTTATCTCTGCAATATCCGCTCTACACGCTCCAACAACGAAGGCTTATTCGAGCCGACGCGCTGAAAGGGAAATAAACCATGACCGAGAATGTAAATCCAGGATCAATAAATATCGCGCCAATTGCGCCAACCGTCACTAGTGCAGCATCTGCCTTGATTGGTGATCCATCTAAATTCGGTCGGGTTGGTGAAGACGGAACTGTTTACGTAGTAACTCCACAAGGCGAGAAAGCTGTTGGTTCATATCCTGGCAAATCTCCCGAGGAAGCGTTGCAGTATTTTGTCCGTAAATTTGAAGCGTTAGCTTCTGAAGTTGCGCTAACCGCCGCAAGAATTACTAGCGGTGCAATGGTTCCATCAGATGCCTATGACGCAGTAAAGAAACTGCGCCAACAAGTTTCTGAGTTAAATGGCGTCGGAGATCTCGCCGCACTTTCACTCTCAGTCGAACAGATAGAGCCGCTAATTGAAGGTCACCGTGAAGCCTATGAAGCTAAGAAAGCCGCTGAGGCAGCGCTTAAAGCTGAACGTCGCGCGCAGGTATTGATTGAGAAAGAGAAGATCGTTGCTGAGGCGGAATCGCTGGCGCTTTCCGAGAATTGGAAGGTCACGGGAGATCGCCTAAAAACGCTCCTTGATGAATGGAAATCAGCCCCGCGCTTGGATAAGAAAGCTGACGCTGATCTCTGGAAGCGCTTCTCTGCTTCCCGCAATAAATTTGATAAGCGCCGCCGTACCCACTTTGCCTCCCTCGAAGAGGTTACTTCTAAGGTCTCTGCCACTAAGAAAGCGCTAGTTGCTGAAGCAACAACTCTTGCGACTTCGACAGAATGGGTACCAACTGCTCGCAAATTTAAAGTTCTGATGGATCAATGGAAGGCGGCCGGTCGCGGCAAGCCAAGTGAAGATGCCAAGTTGTGGGCGAAGTTTAAGGCGGCCCAGGATCAGTTCTTTACAGCGAAGAACGCTGATCTGGAAAAGCGCGAAGTTTCGATGGCGGCAAATCTGATTAAGCGCGAAGAGTTGATTACTCAGATTGAAGCTTTGGTGCCATTCACAGATGTTAAGGTGGCGAAGAACGCTTTCCGCGAACTTGCGCGCTCCTGGGAGAAGATCGGCATCACACATCGCGACAAGCGCGCCGCGCTTGATGCCCGCGTTGCTAAAGTTGAGAGCGCGATCAAAGAGGCTGAGGCTGAGATCTGGCGCAAGACTGATCCTGCCGCTAAAGCTCGTGCAGCAGATGTCGTGAAGCAACTCGCTGAATCAATCGCAAATTACGAGAAGATTGCTGCTAAGTCTGAGAGCGCAGGAAATACTAAGAAGGCTCAAGAAGCGCTTGAATCTGCTGCGGCTCGTAAACTCTGGCTAGCGGATGCTGAGAAAGCGCTAGCCGAATTTAATTAATTTCGGTAGACGTCGTATACGCCTTCTACCGCTCTTACCGCAGCCAACACCGAATCTAAGTGAGTCGCATCTGCCATTTCAAAGGTAAATTTTGAGATTGCTGTGCGGTCCTTGGATGTATTTACCGCAGCGCTGAGAATATTTACATGCTGCTCAGAAAGTGCTCGTGTGACATCTGCCAAAAGTCGCGCTCGATCTAAAGCTTCGACCTGGATATTTACTAGAAATACGCTACCTGCGCCATCTAGCCATTTAACCTTCGCTATTCGCTCACCTTGATTCTCACGAAGATCTGCTGCATTGATGCAATCCTCACGATGAACCGATATTCCACTGCCTTTTGTAATAAAGCCAATGATGGCATCACCGGGGACAGGCGTGCAGCATCTGGCTAACTTCACTAAAACATCTCCAACGCCTTCTACTTCAATTGAACTACTTGATCGGCGAACTGAGTGAGATCCTGTCGGTATCTGTTCCATTGTTGGTTCGGGATGTGAATCTTCCACGCCAAGTGCTTGCACCAACTTTTCAATTATCGAAGCTGCGGAAACGTGTCCATCACCGACTGCGCTATATAGCGCGGAGATATCGGGATAGCGTAGATCGTGTGCCAGTTCCAATAAGGAATGGCCAGCGAATATCTTTTGCAGCGGTAGACCTGCCTTGCGCATCTGGCGA
>JBIJCP010000034.1:0-10299 GCA_044344635.1 Candidatus Planktophila sp.
CTGGTCTATTTATAATTTCAATGTAATTTGTGGCAATAAGAGTCCCAATTATTGCCGCTAGCACATCTCCAGATCATGATGTTGCAGATGTTGAAAGTCGTGTAATCAATAATTTTCTTTCCATAAACTCCGCAACCGCAAATCCAAGTATTGCTTTGCCAGGCTAAATCGGAGCTTCAGGATTTGAATATAAGACAAAATTGGTAAGGCCTAATGAACTATGAAAACGAAGTGCTGCAAAGCCGGTTGCAAGAGCGGCTCTTCATAGCGATCATCCTAGACCTTCTTGGAGATTGGCAATTTTGCAAGTATTGTCACTGATGTGGAGAAAGTGCGCTGGGGATTCATTGGAGCGGGTTACATTGCAAGAATTGCGCTTTACCCAGCGCTGCTAAATTCAAAGTATGGCGAGATATTCGCGGTTGGATCGAAAGATCTCGATCGTGGAAAGTCATTATCACCGACAGGTTTAGTTTATACAGATTATGAAGATTTAATCGCTGATCCGAAGGTTGAGGCGATTTATATTTCGCTACCAAATTCGCTTCATATCGAATGGTCGATAAAAGCGATGCGCGCCGGTAAACATGTTTTATGTGAGAAGCCCGCAGCGATGAATGTCGCGGAGCTGAAAGAAGCGATCTCGGTTTCCGAAGAGACTGGTCTTATCTTTATGGAGGCGAGTTGGAATCGCTGGCACCCAAGAACCTTGCGTCTTAAGGAGATCATTGACTCTGGCGTAATTGGTGAAGTAAAGAGTATTCGTACCGCATTTACTTATGACGGGCTCGATCCAGGGAATATTCGGACAGTTTACGAACTTGGAGGCGGTGGACTTTATGATCTCGGCCCATATTCAGTCGCTGCACCTATTTGGTTGATGGACTTTGCTCCAGTAAGCAATATAAAGACCGAGGTAACTTGGCACTCTGAAGGCTGTGATGAAACGCTTAATATTTCATTTGATATTGGCGGAGCCCACGCCCAAGCGCTAACTTCAATGAATATACCTAGCACTCTTTACTTTGACGTTGTCGGCAGTAAAGGTCGCGTCTGCTTAATTGGAAATGATGCCTTTAACTCTCACAATAAGCCCAGCGCGGTTGAGATCGAAATTAACGGGAAGGTAAGTATTGAAAACTTCCCTGCCTGCGATCCTTACCAATTGATGGCCGATGCCATGTCGCGACGTATTCGCGGGGGAGAAGGCTGGCTGATGCCGCATTCGCAATCGATTGCCTTTGCGGAAATCTTTGAACGCGCCTTTGAAGTAATGGGTCGGCCTTAAATTATGCAAAGAGCTTTGTGGCAGCCGACATCTTCAAATGACTTAGCGATTTCAGGGCTGCAAAAATACGCGCAAGTTAGCGATTACCAGAGCCTTCACGAGTGGTCGATTGATAACAAAGAAGCGTTCTGGAGATTTGTTTTTGCAGATAGTGGTGTCGTCGGAAGCCTGGGATCGCAAGGAGTAATAGGCGAACACTTTCTGGACAGTAGATTCTTCCCAGAAGCCAAGTTAAATATCGTAGAAACTTTACTTAAAGGCGATGATGAGCAGATAGTCATTACTGAGATAGCAGAAAATGGAGTTAAGAGAGAGTTTTCGCGTGGGCAGGTACGGCGCATTGCTAATCAGGTTGCCTTCGGCTTACAAGAACTCGGCGTCAAAGAAGGCGATGTCGTATCTGCAATTGTTGCTAACGTCGCAGAGACAGCGTTTTTTGCTCTTGGCGCGCTGAAGATAGGCGCCATTTTCTCCAGTACTTCTGCCGATTTCGGAAGCGCAACAGTGTTGGATCGATTTGAACAGATTAAGCCTAAAGTTTTGCTGGTTACAACAAAGTATCAATACAACGGCAAAGAGATTGATTGTGTAGAAAAGATCGCTGAGATTGTTTCGCAATTGCCTACCTTACAAAAGGTAATTGCAATTGGTTCTCACAAATCTCTATATACAGGATTTGACGATTGGATTGCGGCTTCATCACCGCAAGGAGATATTTCAATTCTAGGTGGATTTGATCGACCAGGATTTATCTTGTTTTCATCTGGCACAACCGGAAAACCAAAATGTATCGTTCACAGCGCAGCTGGAGTAATGCTTAAAGCGCTAAGTGAGCAGAGATACCATTTAGATATCAAACCGAAAGATAAAGTCTTTTATTTTACAACCTGCGGTTGGATGATGTGGAACTGGCTCTTTATGGGATTGGCAACTGGCGCAGAGATCGTTCTATACGATGGAAATCCGTTACACCCAACTCCAGAGCGGTTATTTGATATCGCAGAAGAGAACGAGTTAACTTTTCTCGGCGTCTCTGCGAAGTACATTGATTCGATTCGTAAGTTGGAGTTACAACCGAAAGCGAGCCATAAACTTGCGAAGCTACGCACGATTGCCTCAACTGGTTCGCCACTAAACCCAGAAGGTTTTAACTTCATTTATGAAAACGTCGCATCTGGCGTTCATCTCGCATCAATCTCGGGCGGTACAGATATATGTGGTTGTTTTATGCTCGGCGCTCCCAATCTGCCGGTTTACTCCGGTCAAATTCAGGTTCCGGCCCTTGGCCTAGATGTTCAGGTTTACTCCGATGAAGGTGAAGTCGCAGATGTTGGAGTTAAAGGTGAGCTGGTTTGTCGAAGTGTTTTTCCATCTGTGCCGCTCTATTTTTGGAACGATCCAGATGATGCCAAATTTCGTTCTGCCTACTTTGAGAGATTTGCCGGTGTATGGACGCACGGGGATTATGTCGAAAAGACTTTAGAAGGTGGCTACATAGTGCAAGGCCGGTCAGATGCGACGCTCAATGCCAGCGGAGTACGGATTGGAACCGCGGAGATTTACCGCATCACTGAAGAATTTGCAGAAGTGATCGAATCTTTAGCGATCGCGCAGAAATGGGATGGCGATACTAGGGTGGTGCTCTTTTTGAAGATGGCGGATGGAAAAGAGCTGACTGAAGAGCTAACAAATCAAATTAAATCAGCGCTGCGGACAAAGGCCAGCCCGCGACATGTACCTGCGCTGATTTTGCAAGCACCAGAATTTCCACGGACTAAAAGTAATAAACTAGTGGAAATTGCCGTTGCTAATGTAATCAACAAAGTTGAGAATACTAATTTAGGCTCACTTGCTAATCCAGAAACTCTTGATTGGTTTAAAGACTTAAATCTTTAACACTCTCCCAAGTGCGTGAACTCCAAGAGTTAATGAGCGCCTGCTGCACGCTAACCACATCGACCGCCTCTTTAAAGCTCTGCCCAAACTTCTTGCCCTCAACGATTGATTGCATAAATGCATAATCTTCAATCGCAACTAGATCTTCAAACCCAATGGCATTTGCTTGCCCCGGCACAAAAGCTCCGTGGAACGGGAAGCGATCTCCACCGTAAATTGTCGTGTAGCCAGTGTTGAGCGAACTTCCAAGTTCGTAATATTGCAATTCATTGATCTTCTCTAAATTCCAGAGCAGAGAACCTTTGGTGCCATAAATCTCGAAGGCGTTCTGACTTTCAGGGCCAACGACGGTGCGGCTAACTTCAAAAGTACCGGTGGCGCCATTTGCGAAGGTGCAGAGCATTGAAGCGAAATCTTCATTCTCAACTGCTCCCTTTGGATCACTCGCCTTGCCACGTGAGTAATGGCCAGCATTTCCGGAAGGCAAGGGACGCTCTTTGATTGTGGTGTTCTGCATTCCGACAACCTCAGAGATTGGACCAACTAAAAACTGCGCCATAGAAACGCTATGGCTCAAAATATCGCTGGAAACGCCGTAGCCAGCATCAGCTAACTTAAATCGCCAGGTAAGCAATCCAAGCTCGTCGCTTCCATACATACTTAAGAAACGTCCGCGGTAGTGAGTGATTTCGCCAAGCGCACCGCTCGCTATTAGATTCTTTGCGTGCAGTACAAGAGGCGCCCAAACATAGTTATAGCCAACTCCAGTTGGAACGCCAGCCTGCTTCGCTAATTTATAAGCTTCAACAGTTTGTTCAGGCTTCCCACCAATTGGCTTCTCGCTAAATACCGCTTTGCCTGCTTTTGTCGCTGCTTCGATCATTGGAAGGTGCAACATATTTGGAGCTGTTACCCAAACTGCATCGACATCATCTGCGGTAGCCGCTTCCATCCAATCACCGGTTGCACGAGTGAATCCATAGTTTTCAACGGCGCTCCTCTGTCGCGCTGGATCTACATCAGCACAAACTTGGAGGATTGGTTGAAATCCTCTTTCAGGAAAGAGTGAAGGGATGCGAAGAGCAGAGCGAGAGTGCGCCTGTCCCATCCAACCAAGACCGAGAACTGCGATACGGATTTCTTTTCTCATTTTTTAACCTTTTTTAACCTTGCCTTGGGCTGAAGTAACTGGACAACGTGGATCTTGAACTTGATCATTCCATGAATCTCTAATCCAGTGATGCGCTGGATCATCACAAAAGGCCATGCTTCGCTCTGGCGCAGGGCCAGCCATAACATTTAAAAAGTACATTGGATATTCCGGGGACGCGATTGATGGTCCGTGATAACCGTGAGGAACAAGGTAAATATCTTTATCGTGAAGAGTTACCGTCTCATCTACGCTGCCATCGACTGTGTAAACGTGGAAGAATCCAACGCCTTCTGAGTCACCGTGGTCAGAGCCTTCTTTACCAATTTGGAAGTAATAAACCTCTTCATTGATTGTGGGGCAACCTGGAAATTTATCGTGGCGATGCGGTGGCCAAGAAGAGAGATTTCCACCTGGCGTAATTACTTCGCAGACTAAAATTTTATGACAAGCAGTGAAGCTAGTTGGAGTGGCGATGTTATTTACTTGACGAGTTGCTTTACCAGAACCGCGAACTTCAACTGGAACCGATTCGGCTGGGGTATAACAAATCGGAAATTTCTCACTGGCCTCTGCAGTTAGCAGCGCGACTTCACCGGATGAGCCCGAAAACTTCACAGTTGAGCCAACTGGTAGATAAATCCAATCGGATACCGCGGCAAAGACTCCGGTGCGACCCTTTAGAGTAAAAGATTGGCCATCTACTTCTACCTTCACATCTTGAGCAGATAATGGAAGGAGTATTGCTTCACGCCCCTTAAGTTCAACTTTTACCTCTTTGCTTTTAGCAAAGTTATAAGTGTAAAAACCACAGAACTCCCATTGCGCATCCTGAGGTGTTAAGAAAATTTCCGCCTCTTGAGTAGCTAAAGTTCCGACAGGTTTATACCAACTCATCATCAACCTTTTCTGACCATCTTTGCTGCGCGAGATACGGCAGCTTCAACGCTTAATTCTTCGCCGTACAGCAGCGCGCGACCCGGAACCAGACCACGGATATTTGGAACTGTTAAAGCCTTCTCCCATTTAGCAAAGACTTCTTCCCAATTACTTCCTGGATCGCCGCCCAATAATAAAATTGGACAACTGGTAGCCGCCGCCACCTTTTCCGGATTAGCTGGTGCTGGAATTTTCAACCAGGTAAAGGCTGAAGATGAGCCAAGCCCTGATGCGATTGAAACAACTTTGATCAACTTCTCTTCGGATGAGTCAAGAACAGCTTGGCCATCTGCATTCTTGATATATGGAAGTGGCTCGATCATAGAAACAAGTTCAAGATCTGCTAACTGTGTAGTCACCTGGGCAACCATTTCTATGGTTCGGGCTACGCCCGGATCTGTTTCGTCAATACGTAAAAGCGTCTTTCCACCATCGAGTCCCATTGATTTAATGTGTTCGGCATCGTATGCCGTTAACCGATCATCGAGCTCCCAAGATGCACCGATAATTCCACCGCGGTTCATCGTGCCAATAGCAACTTTTTCATCAAGAGCGCCAAGCCAGGCTAGCTCTTCTAAAATATCGGCACTGGCCATTACTCCATCGACTCCATCAACAGCTAAGCCGCGAATTAATTTATCCAACAAAAGATAACGATCTGCAATTGCAGTTGGGTTTTTTCCGGCTGCAATAATGCCGCGTGCTGTGTGATCTGCAGCAAGTAACATCAACTTTCCATCTTTACCTGCAACGGTTCTGCGTGCCCGTTTCTTTAAGGCTTTCTGCAGCGATGCTGGGCTGTTGATCCGGGCATCAATTAATTCGAGATAGCGCTTACGGTCGAAGGTCATTACCGCTTACCTCCAGTTTTGATAAAGCCATTTAGAACTTCCATAGTTGGCATGGCATCAGAGCACATTAACTCAGAAGCCAAGTACGCACCAGCGGCGTTGGCGAATTCGCCTATTTGCTTGAGGTTCCAACCGCTCAATAAGCCGTGAACCAGCGCCCCACCAAATGCATCTCCCGCACCTAACCCACAGACCAACTTAATGGAAAGTGGTTCAATAACGATTCGTTCTTCTTTAGTTGCCAGCAGAACCCCATCGCCACCCATCTTTACAATCGCTAATCGAACCCCGCGATTTAAAAGATCATCAGCCGCTGCTTTTGGATCAGAGATACCAAGTGCCACCTGGCACTCAGCAATATTTCCAATTGCAATCGTGCAATACGAAATTGCTTCTTTCGCGGCTGCGCGTGCGGCTTCAACGTTTGGCCAAAATGAAGGTCGGTAATCTAAATCGATAATTGATTCTGCTCGTCTTCCGCGGAGCTGAAGCCACTTGATCGCGCTCTTCGCCGTTTCACCACTAGATAAGGCGCACGCGCTGACCCAGAAGATTTTTGCCGCTAATAAAGTTTCTGAATCGATATCTTCAAGAGTTAACTGCGTATCAGGTGCGCTGGGCTGGCGATGGAAAATAATCTTGGGATCCTCAGGTGGATCTTGTGAAGCAAGTACGACTGGAGTCAGTCCGCTTTCCGCCACCTTCACAAAATCGGTATTTACTCCGAATTCTTGCAACTTCTTTACAACATATTGTCCGAGTGGATCTACGCCAACCTTGGTAATAATTGCGCTGGTGTGACCCAAGCGCGCTGCCGCAACAGCAACATTTGTGGGAGATCCACCGATAGATTTATGGAAAGTCTGCGGCTGAGTAAAAGAGGTATTGATCTGTTCAGCGAAAAGATCGACACTTATTCGACCAACTGTTATCAGATCAAGATTGATTGTCATCATTTTCCTATCAGATAGAACAGCGGCGCTTCATAATTGATAGTGCAAACTATATAGTGAAGGCCTTGTAGAGCGGAATTTTGAGAGGATTGGGCCATGAGAATCGCTGTTATTGGCGCGGGTCGCATGGGCGCTATTCGCTCTGAAGATTTAATCTCAGATGGTGCAGATGTCACAATCTTTAGCCGCAGAGATGATGCAGCGACAGAGTTAGCGGCAAAGCTAAAGTGCGCTTTCGGTAGCTATCAGAAGTTATTTAGCGAGAGCTTCGATGGATATGTTGTTGCGACAGCAACTAATTCACATATTGAAATATTGGAGAAGTTGATTCCATTGGGCAAGCCAATTCTCTGTGAAAAACCAATCTCGCTCACAGTCGAAGAAACTGATTTAGTAATCGAAAAATGCGCAAAGCACGGCACGGAAATTCAAGTGGGATTTCAGCGCCGTTTTGATCCGCCCATCGCACTAACCGCTGAGAAGATTTCTTCGGGTGAGGTCGGAACTCTCTATGCCATGCATATGTATGCCCACGACCACCAACCTTCAACTTTGGAATTCCTAGAGGGAAGCGGCAGTATCTATCGAGATCTTCACGTGCATGACTTTGATCTAATCCGTTGGCTCACCCAAAGTGAGATTTCCAAAGTTTATGCCACGCAGGCAGTGCGCGAACATCAGCAATATGCAAAGTTTAACGATGCCGATGTTTCGCTGATTTCCTTAACAACTAAATCTGGAGTTCAGGTGGCGATTACCGGAACGCGCCATAACCCAGTGGGACACGATGTGCGCTTTGAAGTATTTGGATCCCTAGATTCGATCGCTGTAGGTTTAAATCAAAAGACTCCAATTCACGATATCGAAGGCGAATTAGACTTTGCGCCAGTTAGATATAAAGGATTTATCGAAAGATTTCGCGAAGCATTTGCCAGCGAATCCCAGGCTTTCCATCAATTTGCGAAGGGCGAGATCCCAAATCCCTGTCCGCCGAGCTCTGCTCGCGAAGCGCTGCGGGTGGCTATCGCTTGCGAAGAATCAATCAGAACGGGTCAGTCAGTAAGCATCTGAGTCTGCATACTCGGATTGGGTTGGATTTACGCCGGCTCTCACTTTTTTTGTGTTGAACACCTAGACTTCTTGGTATGAAGTCATTACTGCGCAAGGTGATAGCGCTTTTTGCTAACGTAGTAACAGAGGAGGACTCATGAACATTAGCGTTGATCTTCACTCTGAAGAGTTCTATCGCAATCCATTTACAACATTTGAATTTCTGAGAAACGAAAAGCCAGTCTTTTACGATGAGATCGATAAGAGATGGGTTATCACAAGATATGTCGACGTCGCAGATGTGTTACGCAATCACAGAGTCTTTAGCGCCGAACCATATTCGCGTTTTACCGACGTTATCGGTCTTACTATGGCGCATATGGATGGTAAAGATCATGATTCGCGTCGCTCCATCGTCGCACCTCCTATGGTCGGTAAAAATCTAGAGGAATCGTTGTTGCCACATGTGAGGAGCGCCTCTGAGAAAATTGCAGGCGGCCTTGATCGGGAGGGTCCATTTGAGGCAAAGAGCCGTCTCGGAAAGCAACTACCTTTAAAGACGATGGTGAGACTCCTTGGTCTCTCCGAAAAAGATGAGGGCTTTCTCTCCGATGTAACTACCAAGGTCATTAGAGCCTTACAGGGTGATGAGCCTTATAAATCAATTGGTAAAGCGGCACATGATTCATTCGCACTATTACTTGCCAACTTGATCGGTGAGCGAGGCAAGAATCCAGAATCTGATTTGCTCACAAGTTTAATAAATTCAGAGGATGAAGAGGGAAACAGACTTTCTGAGAGTGAAGTCATCTCATTTATGAGCCTGCTTCTTGTAGCAGGCAGTGAAACCACTGAGTTAGGTCTGACCAACTTTCTTCAAGTTTTATTATCACATCCCGACCACTTGAGCCGGGCAGAGACGGACTCGGAGTATCTCAATGCTTGCTTTACAGAGTTTATGCGGAGAGATTGTGTCGTCGCTTACGAGGATCGGGGAGTCACGGAAGAGACCGAGATACACGGTGTAAGTATCAAGCCGGGCGAATTTGTACGCGTCGCTCTGCTGTCAGCAAACAATGATGAAACCATCTTTAACGCTCCGCGCGAATTCAATCCATCTCGCACAGATCTTCTTCTAGAGCGTGAACATCGATCTGGTGGAATTCAGAATGGCCGCGCTAATCATCTCGGCTTTGGGCTTGGTAAACATTTTTGCATAGGCTACATGCTGGCAAGGGCGGAAGTTGTCACAATTACTGAGATGCTCTTGAAGAATTATTCAATAGCAATTTCTCCACTCCAAGAAGAAGCACTGAAGCTTCATTGGTGGAACTGGAGTGTCAATTCCCTCTTACTGGAGGCAAAGCCAAGATAACCCGCCGCGTTTAACGCGAAGTTGGTGAATTGATCCTTGAGGCAAGCGCGGTGGGACGGGTCGGACTTGAACCGACGACGACCGAATTATGAGTTCGGGGCTCTAACCAACTGAGCTACCGTCCCTGGTGGGGTTAACGCGAACTTTACTGTACTTAGAGACCTGCCTTACCAAGCAATTGATTGAGGTGCTCCAAATGATGATCAGCGTGCGAGAGTTCTTCTCGTGTATGTGTTGTTAGTACAGCAGCGACTGTGCAGCCTGCCGCTTTAGCGGAAGTGATGCCACCTGGCGCATCTTCAATTGCCCAGCAAATATTTGTTGGCAGACCCAACCTTTCAGCGCCGAGAATAAATGGCTCAGGAAATGGTTTGCCGCGAGTTACTTGATCAAAGGTAACCGAATTCGCTGGCATTGGTATCTTTCCTGCGCGAGTGCGCGCAATTGCTAAATCAGTTGTGCAAGAAGTGACGATTGTCCAAAGAATTTCGCGATCATTGAGTTCTGCAAGAAGTTCCAATGCTCCGGGTACAGCGTGCACACCTCCGACATCGGCAATCTCTAGATCGGTAACACGTCGCACCCAGTGTCGAATCTCTGCTTCTTCGCGCTCGGCTAATACTTTCCTTAAAGTTTGTTCTGCCGGGACGCCGTGGTGACCCGCTAACGCTTCGAGGGGAATGCCTGCCTCATTAGCCATGGTTATCCAAGAGTTCATTACCGCTTCTTGAGAGTTAATCAAGGTGCCATCTAGATCAAAGAGAAATCCAATTTGGCTCAATTACTTTTCTCATTCG
>JBIJCP010000035.1:0-10291 GCA_044344635.1 Candidatus Planktophila sp.
CGACTCGATTCTCGTAGGCATCATCTACGCCCTGCGCAATATCTTGAGACTGTTGTCCAATAGAGATTGAAACTCCACAGCTATTACCATCAAATCCCTTTACGGATGAGTCATAGCCAATTCCAATTACTGTATCTCGCACAATCCCCATCACATCGGCGTATCCATTAGTCGTGACTTCGCCAGCTACGTGAACTTGACCGGTAGTTATAAGGGTTTCTACCGCTACACGACTAGAAGAATCTTGCGAAAGGAGAGAGTCCAATATCGCATCAGAAATCTGGTCTGCGATCTTATCTGGATGGCCTTCGGTTACGGACTCAGATGTAAACAATCTTTTTGACATTGGGCTAACCTAACTGATCTAGAGCCTGATCGAGCAGTAGCTCGGCAAGCGTGTCTTTGCTAGTTGTTGGTACTGGGATTGGAGCGCCATTGCTCGTCAGGATAAATCCTTCAGTATCAAGAGATCCGAAGATCGCTCCATCAGATACATTGTTGAGATAGAGAATATTAGCGCCCTTGGCTAGCCTTTTCGCCTGCGCAGCGTCTAAATCATTGTTGGTCTCTGCAGCAAAGGCGATAACTATCTGCTTATCGCGTAATTTAGCGATCGATTTAAGAATATCGGGATTCTCAACTAGAGATATATCGTGAAGATCACCTTTCTTTATCTTTCCTTCTGAATATTGCAATGGTCTTGCATCCGCGACCGCCGCGCTCATTACCAGTAAATCACTCTTCGGAAATTCTCGCTCGAGTGCTGTATGCATTTCTGTTGCAGTTTCTACCTGCAAGAGATCGATCCCGGATAACTCATCCATCTCTTCCTTAGAAAGTTGTGGATTTGCAAAGATCATCTTGACATCTGCTCCCCGATCACGCGCAGCGCGCGCAATAGCTGCCCCCTGTCGTCCACTCGAGCGATTTCCGATAAAGCGCACTGGATCTATAGCTTCGCGAGTTCCACCTGCTGTGACAAGAACGCGCTTACCAAGTAAATCCTTGACCGACCCAGTGACTGACTCAAACTCTGAAATTATTGTTTGGGTATCTGGGAAGCGTCCTTGTCCAAAATCATCTCCTGTAAGGCGACCGACCGCTGGCTCCATCACCGTAAATCCACGAGCTCGTAACTTCTCTACATTCTCCTGTGTTGCCGGATCTTTCCACATCTGCGGATGCATGGCAGGTACTAAGAGAATTGGAACATCAATTGCCAGTACTAAGTTGGTGAGTAAATCATCTGCCCGACCGATCGCTATCCGCGCGATTAGATCTGCGGTGGCTGGAGCGATAATCAGCGCATCTGCTCTCTTGGCTAGCGAGATATGTCGTACTTCATCGACACGTTCCCAAACCTGAGAGGTGACTGGTCTATGCGAGAGAGCCTCCCACGTGGCTGCGCCAACAAAATTCAAACTAGCTGGCGTCGGAACGACGGTAATCTGATATCCGTGATCTTGTAAGCGTCGCAATAGATCGCAGGATTTATAGGCTGCAATTCCGCCGCCAACCCCGAGAATTACTTCTCGAACTTTGGCCATTTTCGTTTTCGGTCTAAGGATTACTTACGCTGTTGGTTCGAGGTTTTCGATCGTCAAGAGACCTTCGTTAATTTCGCGAAGTGCAATCGAGAGCGGCTTCTCATGCACGTGAGTCTCAACGAGCGGACCTACATATTCGAGGAGGCCTTCGCCCAGCTGTGAGTAGTAAGCATTTATCTGACGTGCGCGCTTTGCTGCATAGAGAACCAAACTGTACTTAGAACCGCTCTTGTCGAGAAGTTCGTCGATTGGTGGGTTAGTGATTCCATCCATTTGGACCTCCTGAGTATGCGCAATTGCCTTAAATGTCTAAGGTTTATTGGTCAATCCTATCAGGCGTTCTACAACTTCTTCTACGCGCTCATTTACGACGGAAAGATCGAATAAACCCGCTTGTGCTAGTTCTTCCTGCGCCAGCGACAACCTTGCCGCCCGCCTTTCAGGGGAATCAGTTCCGCGGCCCTCCAATCGAGAGACTAACTCTTCCCACGATGGGGGTTGGAGAAAAATCAGAATCGCTTCGGGGGCGCTCTGCTTAACTTGCTTCGCACCTGAGATCTCTATCTCTAAAAGGACATTCTTGCCCTCACGTAAGGCATCTTCTACCGGCTTTCGTGGAGTGCCGTAACGATTGCCCGCAAACTCGGCCCACTCCAAGAACAGATCTGACTTAACTGCGTTATCAAACTCACTTTCGGTATAGAAGAAATAATCAACGCCTTCGACCTCGTTATGTCGCGCGACTCTTGTGGTGGCAGAGATGCTCACCCAGAATGAACTCTTACTTCGCAACGCTTTGGCAACCGTGCTCTTACCTACTCCTCCGGGACCTGATAGCACCAGCAGTTTCCCACGTTCTCCTGCAGAGGTACGATCGGGAAACTCGCGCAGTAAATTTTTACGTTGTGCAATTCCTAGCCCTTGAATTCTTCGAGTTTGAGAGATAGTCAATCGATCTAGAATTGCAATGGCGCGCACCTTTCCAACACCGGAGAAAGATTCCAATAACTCCACAACACGCATCTTCGCAATAGCTTCATCGCCCTGCGCTAGATCGAAGACTGCAGATAGGGAGAGATCTCCACTCTTTACTCGACTCTTTATCGCTGCACGCATCTGTCGAGCGGCAGTTGATTTGGCTAGAGCCGCCGCACGCTGTTGGGCAGTTAATTTCGGAGGGATCGGCATTATTTAACTCTACGCAAGCGCGCCTAAAATTTCATCAGCGATCGCGCGAGCTGCCGATCTCATTGCACCTTCGCCATCGCTCCACCACTTGGTTATCGGGCGACCAATCACTACGAAATTAGCGCCAGCGGTGATTGCATCACGAGGGGTCATTGTTCGTTTTTGGTCATCTCCCCCTTGCTCTGCCAGCGGCCTAACGCCAGGGGTAATAATTATCGGGTCCGCTCCAACCGCGCTTCTAATCGCAGCGGTCTCAAGTGGTGAGCAGACCAAAGCCTTTGCGCCAGATGCGACCGCCATCTTTGCGAGAGCTACCGCGCTCTCCAGCGCTGCATTGGCATAGCCGATCTCAAATAAATCTGATTCTGAAAGTGAGGTCAAGATAGTTACTGCTGTTATTGAGACTTTTGGAGCCGCCTGCACAGCAGAGGAAATCATCGCCCGGCCGCCACTTGCATGAACCGTTAAGAACTTTGGGTTTAGGTGAGATACCGCGCTAGCTGCTCCTGCAACAGTGTGTGGAATATCGTGCAATTTCAAATCTAGAAATATCTCTGCACCGGTTCGCTCTACAACTTCCTCGACACCTGCTGCTCCGAAATTTAAGTAAAACTCCAATCCCAGTTTGTATACGCTGATTGAGTCATCAGTTGCTTTAATCCAAGCGATCGCAGTTTCAAGATCAGAGGTATCGACTGCGAGAATAATCGGCGCTCTCATTTATCCTCCGCTCGATGTGCATAACCAATAGCAGACTTTAGCGATGGAAAGCCCTTGGCTACTAAAAGTTCGTGGAGTTCGTGCTGAATTTGAATTACCGCTGAAGGGTTTCCGAAACTAGCTGTGCCAACGCTAACTCCAGAGGCCCCTGCCAATATCAACTCGAGAGCATCGCGACCAGATGCAACTCCCCCCATTCCTAATATCGGCGTATTCGGAAGAGCGGCATGAACTTGATAGATCGCACGAACTGCAACGGGACGAATTGCGGGACCCGATAGTCCGCCAGTCTTACCACCTAAATGTGGGCGCATTGAATCTAAGTTAATTACCATCCCCAACACGGTATTTATCAAGGCAAGTGCATCAGCGCCAGCATCGACCACGCCCTTGGCGATCTCGGGTAAATTTGTAACATCAGGTGAAAGTTTGGCGATAATCGGAATTTCCCCGCCTATTGTGCGACGAACACCATCGATCACTCGACGAGAAGCATCGGGATCGCAGGCAAATACCAAACCACGATTTTCTACATTCGGGCAAGAGATATTTACTTCGAGCGCGCTAATTCCAGCGATTGATCTGACTTTCCGAGCCAGCGTTGCATACTCTTCAACAGTTTCACCAGCGATAGATACGATTACTCGAGATTTCTGTTCGATTAGCCAAGGCACATCGTTGGCTAAGAAAGCGTCAATACCTGGGCCTTGTAATCCGATCGAATTGAGCATGCCCGAAGGAGTTTCAGCCATTCGCGGCGTTGGCCGGCCATAACGTGGCTTATTCATCACCGATTTTGTAACAACCGCACCAATATCTTTTAAAGGAAAGAACTGTGCCAACTCCTTTCCCGAACTTGCGCAACCACTTGCTGTGAAGATCGGCGTATTAAAAAAGGCATTTCCTAACGTCGTGGAAAAATCGAAAGTACTCACGCCAGCGCCTCCGGAACTTGCCCCACCATCTGCCACTGAACTTGTGAACCATCCATCACGGGGCCATCAATACAAGAGCGCAACATTGCCACTTTGCCTGATTCATCCATAACGGGAAGTACACAAGTCATACAAATTCCGATTCCACATGCCATCGCTTCTTCAACTGCACATTGGTGCACTACATCCGTGCCGGCAGTTAACTCAGAAATAGCGCGCAACATCGCCATTGGTCCACACGAGTAAATTACATCTACTTGCTTGCCTTCAATCAGCTTTCCGATGGGATCTGTGACCCTACCCGTTTCACCCATTGATCCATCTTCGGTGTAAATCTTTAGTGAATTAACAGAACGCTTTCCCTCCATCGGAGCGTAAATCTTTCCACCGACGGATGCGCCAAGAAGCATGTCTACCTTACATCCGCGGGCCTTTAAAACTTCGGCTAAACCAAAGAGTGGGGCAGAGCCGTAACCACCACCGACCAAAAGCGTCTTCACCGGTTGTGTCGGGATGCCGAACGCTGTGCCTAAAGGTGCGACGATATCTACTTCAGAACCTTCGGCCTGCGAACAGAGCCATTTTGAACCAGCTCCGTGAGGTGCGACGATCAACTCCATCGTGCCACCAAAGCTCACACTTTCAGAGACTCGAGAAATTGCAAAAGCGCGGCGCAAAATCATGCGCGATGAATCGCCACCGACTTTAATGGCGACAAAGTTTCCGGGACGACACGATTTAACCAAGTCGCCAATTCCAAAAACGATCTGGTGATACTGACCAACGCGCTTATTGGCCAACACTGTTGCGTTAAATTGAGTGGCGGCGCGATTAATTGTTGACACTATTTCTTCAACCATTCCTGAATTGAAAGTACGTTTAATTCGCCTCGTTGCAGCTCTTTGATTCCTTCAACGGCAGCGCTGAATCCAGCGGTCGTAGTAATGCACGGTATCGACCTTTGCACCGCCGCGGTGCGAATCGCCCATCCATCGGCGCGAGTGCCGCGACCAACCGGGGTGTTAATCACTAGCGCTACATCACCGCTATTTAAATACTCAACGATCGTGCGCTCCCCCATTGGACCAGAACCTTCTGAATTCTTTCGTACCTTGTGCGCTAAGACTCCATTTGTCGCAAGGAAATCTGCCGTTCCTCCCGTAGCAAGTAAGTTAAATCCAAGTGCGACCAAAGCCTTTGCTGGCGCTATACCTGAAGTTTTATCCTTATCCGCCAAAGAGATAAAGACTGTTCCAGATTTAGGTAACGGTCCAAAGGCGCTGATCTGAGACTTTGCATAACTTTCTCCGAAAGTTTGTGCAATACCCATAACTTCACCGGTAGATCTCATCTCGGGGCCCAGAACGGCATCAACTCCGCGCCCATCCGTGCGTCTGAAGCGATTCCAAGGAAGTACCGCCTCTTTTACGGAGATTCCTTTTGCCACGCCATCCACGCTATTAGGTAGCAAGCCCTCTACTTTCAACTCAGCGATCGTTGCGCCCAATGAAATTCGCGCAGCAGCTTTTGCTAAAGGCACTCCAGTAGCTTTACTTACAAATGGAACTGTGCGAGATGCGCGCGGATTAGCTTCCAGGACATATAGAACATCTTCGGCGATCGCGAATTGGATATTTATCAGACCTAAAACTCCTACGCCCTGTGCAATCTTGAGCGTCGCCTCACGAATGGCTTTCTGCTGCGACGAGGTAATAGTGGCTGCAGGAAGTACACATGCGCTATCTCCGGAGTGAATTCCCGCCTCCTCAATATGCTCCATAACTCCACCAAGAAAAAGTTCATTACCATCGAAGAGCGCGTCAACATCAATCTCAATCGCGCTATCAAGAAAGCGATCGACCAGGACAGGATGATCGGGAGTTATATCCGTAGCGCGATTAATAAAACCAGAGAGCGCGGCATCATCATAAACAATCTCCATTCCGCGTCCACCAAGTACAAATGATGGGCGAACAAGTACTGGATAACCAATACGGGCTGCAATATCCAACGCCTCCATCTGCGAAGAAGCCATACCAAATTCAGGAGCGGTCAAAGACTGCTCCTGCAAAACTTTTCCAAATGCACCGCGCTCTTCTGCCAGATTTATCGCATCAGGTGAAGTTCCCAAGATAGTAACTCCGGCTGCCTTTAAGCCTGCAGCTAAACCGAGCGGAGTCTGTCCACCCAACTGCGTGATTACTCCGAGAACTGGACCAGCGAGAGTTTCGGCGTGAACAACTTCTAATACATCTTCCAAGGTAAGTGGTTCAAAGTAGAGGCGATCGGAGGTGTCGTAATCTGTTGACACAGTTTCGGGATTGCAATTGATCATAACTGTCTCAAAACCTGCCTCACGTAGAGTAAAAGAGGCGTGTACGCAGGAGTAATCAAATTCAATTCCTTGACCGATTCGATTAGGTCCGCTTCCTAAGATAATCACCGCTGGTTTGGTTCGAGATCGAACTTCTGTCTCTTCTTCATAACTCGAGTAGTGATAAGGGGTAAAGGCTTCAAACTCGGCCGCACATGTATCGACGGTCTTGTAAACCGGTCGCACATTTACATGATGTCGCGCCTTGCGGATATCTTCCTCCGCGACTCCCCGTAGCTTTGCGATCTGAGCATCAGAGAATCCCATCTCCTTACCCGATCTCAGGACGCTACTTGATAATTCACCAAGCTGAGCTAACTCCCGCGCTCGATCGTTGATCAGTGCGATTTGATGGAGGAACCAACGGTCTATTTTTGTCGCGTCGTAAACCTCATCGATTGGTACACCCGCCCACATAGCCTGTTGCACCTGCTGTAAACGATATTCGGTTGGTATCTGTATCGAGATTAGGAGTGAAGCCCTATCGATCTTCGCGATATCCGATGGAAATTCGAAGATCGCTTCTTTTCTTTCAAGAGATCTGAGCGCCTTCATTAGGGCTTCCGGGAAGGAACGACCGATCGCCATCGCCTCGCCTACGCTCTTCATCGTTGTGGTCAGTCGCGGATCAGCGTCAGCAAATTTTTCGAATGCAAAGCGAGGAGCCTTTACAACTATGTAATCAAGAGTTGGTTCGAAAGATGCCGGCGTTACTTGGGTGATGTCATTTTTAATCTCATTCAAGGTATATCCAATGGCGAGTTTGGTTGCGATCTTCGCGATCGGAAAACCAGTGGCTTTTGAAGCCAAGGCGCTTGAACGAGAGACTCTTGGGTTCATCTCAATGACAATGATCCGGCCATCATCAGGGTTTACTGCAAATTGAATGTTACAACCACCCGTTGCTACGCCTACTTCGCGAATGATGTCGATGGAAAGATTACGTAACTTCTGAAATTCAACGTCGGTAAGGGTTAGCGCTGGTGCAACTGTGATTGAGTCACCTGTGTGAACGCCCATCGGATCAATATTTTCAATGCTGCAGACAATCACCACGTTATCGGATGAATCGCGCATGACTTCTAACTCGTACTCTTTCCACCCCAGGATAGATTCTTCGAGCAAGACTTCAGATGTTGGGCTGTGACGTAGACCGGCGCCTGCGATCTGTCGCAAATTCACTTCATCAAATGCGATACCTGATCCGAGCCCGCCCATAGTGAAAGAGGGACGGACAACGACTGGATAATTTAAAATCGCAGCTCCTGCGATTACCTCTTCCATTGTGTGGCAAATGACTGATTTAGCGGATTCGCCGCCAATCTTCTCAACTATGGTGCGGAAGATCTCTCTATTTTCGCCCCGTTCAATCGCATCAACATCAGCGCCGATTAAGTGAGTTCCATATTTCTGCAAGATCCCGGCCTTATGCAGACCAATCGCGGCATTAAGCGCGGTTTGTCCGCCAAGCGTTGCTAAAACTGCATCAGGGCGCTCTTTATCGATGATCTTTTCTAAAAACTCTGGAGTAATCGGCTCGATGTAGGTGGCATCAGCGAACTCTGGATCCGTCATAATCGTCGCCGGATTGGAATTTACGAGAATGACGCGGATACCTTCTGCGCGAAGAACTCGGCAGGCCTGAGTGCCAGAGTAATCAAACTCGCAGGCTTGGCCAATAACTATTGGGCCTGAGCCAATTACTAAAACGCTCTTGATCGATTGATCGCGTGGCATTAGATAGAACCTACTTTACGCGGATACTTCACCATTAAATCTAGAAATCTGTCGAATAAATAAGCGGCATCATGCGGACCAGCCGCCGCCTCAGGGTGATACTGAACGCTAAATGCGCCACGTTCAAGTAGTTGCAGCCCTTCGACTACACCGTCATTTAAGCAAACATGGGTAACTTCTCCAGAGCCAAATACAGTATTGAAGATCCCATCTGTTGGAGCTTTGATAGCGAAACCGTGGTTATGTGCAGTGATTTCAACCTTTCCGGTCTTCTTATCCAGAACCGGTTGGTTAATACCACGGTGCCCAAACTGTAATTTATAAGAATCAAAACCAAGTGCGCGTCCAAGAATTTGATGACCAAAGCAGATTCCAAAGATTGGAATCTCTTCGAGCAAAATATTTCTAACCAGATCAACTACACCATCCATTGTGGCGGGATCACCAGGGCCATTTGAGAGAAAGACTCCATCGGGATTCAACGCAATTATCTCTTGCGCCGTTGTATCAAATGGCAGAACATGCACTTCAACACCGCGTGCTGCAAGCGCTCTCGGCGTTGCGCTCTTAATCCCCAGATCAAGCGCCGCTACGGTAAATCTCTTCTCTCCGATAGCCGGAATAATATAAGGCTGCGGTGTTGAGACATCTGCGCTCAAATAGGCCCCCGACATCGCCTCAGTTCTGCGAACCTCGATCACCATCTCTTCCCGCGAAATATCTAAATCCGAGAAGATTCCAACGCGCATTGCACCACGATCACGCAGATGACGCGTTAGCGCTCGAGTGTCAATTCCCTGGATACCAACTATTCCTTGTTCAATTAGGACATCTTCCAAATCCCTTTCGCTACGCCAATTACTGGTAATTGTTGATGGGTTTCTAACGACGAAACCAGCGACCCAGATCTTCTTTGATTCATTATCGGCGGTATTGATTCCGGTATTTCCGATATGTGGCGCGGTCATTACAACCACCTGGCGGTGGTAACTTGGATCAGTCAAAGTCTCTTGATAGCCAGTCATTCCCGTTTGAAATACTGCTTCGCCAAAAGTTTTACCTGTAGCTGCCCAAGAACTTCCTTCAAAGATGCGGCCATCATCGAGTACAAGAAATGCCTTAGCCATTAGCGAGCACCAACTGGGCTGAGATTTCCGTTGAGATAGGTGGGTAGGCCACGGAAGAATGTCGCAGTAACAACGCCTTGCAGATCCATTCCATGGAATGGAGTATTGCGACTGCGAGAGGCGACTCGATCGCGATCTACTCGCTGACTCAAGGTTGGGTTGATCACAGTTAAATTTGCCACGCTTCCGATGGCAATCTTTTGACCGTGCTCTGCATAACGGCCGATACGTGCCGGGGCATAACTCATGCGCTCTGCCACCGCCTCCCAGGACATTAAACCTGTACTCACCATAGTCTGATTCACAATAGCCAGCGCGCTCTCTAGTCCTAGCATTCCGAACGCCGCCTCTTGCCATTCGCACTCTTTCGCTTCCGCGGGATGTGGTGCGTGATCGGTTGCCACGATATCAATTGTTCCGTCAGCTAAACCTTCGCGGAGCGCTTCTATATCGCGCTGGGTGCGAAGCGGTGGATTCACTTTAAAGATTGGGTCATAACTCAACGCTCTCTCATCAGTTAAAAGCAAATGGTGGGGCGTAACTTCAGCGGTGACATCGATACCTCGCGCCTTAGCCCAACGCACTAATTCGACACCGCCTGCTGTAGTTAAATGGCAAATATGTAAACGTGATTTCACATGATCTGCAATCAAAATATCGCGA
>JBIJCP010000072.1:0-6162 GCA_044344635.1 Candidatus Planktophila sp.
CAAGTACGCCGCCGTAGATTGCAAAGACTATGCCGGGAAGAAACTGCGCTGCGACTATCAGCCCCAGACTCTTCGCACTTGAGGTTAGATCAAGAGTAAGCCAATCTTGGGCCACTCTTTGTGTAAAAGTTCCGAAGGTAGAAATTAAGGTAGCAATATAAAATGTCCGATAATTTCTATTCTGAAAGGCAGAGAAAAGCATTATGCTAAAGCGCCTCCCAAATTTTCATTTTCGGAAGGCGTCATGAAGAGTGATCGTACTCGCATACCAAAGAGTAGGACAGTAATGAGCCGTAAGATTTATGAAGATATTATCGACGAGCGGTTATTTGTAACTACTAAAGATAACGTCTCTTTGGCACTTCTTATTAAAAGACCAAAGAGCGCTGAGAAATTTCCAGTCTTGATGACCTACACCCCATATCGAGTCAGCACTGGACTTGGTGGGGTTGATCTCCTCGATTTTGCTAAATATGGATATGCCACGGTGATCTTTGATGTGCGTGGTACTGGAGATTCATCCGGAATCTCTGACTCGGTATATAGCGATGGCGAAAGAAGCGATGGCCTATTTATGATCGACTGGGCATCTAAACAGAGTTGGTCGGATGGAAAAGTTGGCCTTTGGGGAATTTCTTACGGCGCAATTATTTCATTACAGATGGCAGCTAAAGCACCCTCACCCTTAAAAGCGATAATCGCCCGCTCCGGAAGTGATGACCCCTTTGCAGAGTGGACAAATTTGGGCGGAACCCCACGCAATTACATCTACGAGTCTTATTCCCCATTTATGAGCGCTCGAAACTTCGCTCCACCAAGTGCCAAATTGTGGGGAGATAAATGGCGAGATATCTGGCGCGAACGGTTAGAAGGAAATACGCCTTGGGGAATCTCATTTCTCAATGAGATTGAAGATTCACAATTTTGGCGCGATCGCGCATGCCGTAGCGAGCTCGATCAGATCGACTGCCCAGTCTTTGTGGTTGAGGGATGGTCTGATTGGTATTCAAATCCGATGCTCCGTATTTTCAAAAAATTAAAGGGAGAAAGGCGCGCACTGATTGGTCCGTGGGGGCATCAATGGCCACACAATGCGCTGCCAGGTCCGAGAATAGATTGGCATAGCGAAGCGCTGCGCTGGTGGGATCGTTGGTTAAAGGATGAAGACGTTGAACTAGGCGCTCCGCTGACCATCTTTGTCGAGAAGTATCGCAAGCCCAGCAATTTTATTGAAGATTCACCGGGATTTTTTATTACGGGATCGCAATGGCCGATTGAAAATACAATGCAAGTGCAGTACTTCTTAAATCTCGATGATATGGCATTTGAAACAGAGCCAATTAGCCAGCAATCGAATCTAGAAATTGAGATTCCTTATTCACCTAAAGCAGGGTCATACTCTGGAAAAGTTGGGGGTGGACCTTTTCGCTACAACGTATTAAAGCCGGTTGACCAAAGGCTGGAATCTGAGCACTCTCTAACTTTTATCGGAGCCGTTGCTAAAGAGAGCATCCTGGTTGTGGGAAATCCTAGCGCGCGCCTATTTCTGTCGAGCGATAGCGATATTGGACAAGTATCTGTCACGCTGATTGATCAAGCACCCGATGGATCGCAATCACAAATTTCTAGAGGATTTATAAATATTTCTTACGCGAGTTACCCGACTAATGCACCGGCTCCGCTGACGCCAGATAAAATCTATCAAGTTGATATCGAGTTAGTTGCTCTGGCATATCAATTAGATGCCGGGCATCGCCTGGGAGTTAAAATCGGGGCCGCCGATTTCCAGATGTCGTGGCCGGCTGCGCACCCATTTAGGTTAAGCCTGCACAGCTCCGTTAAGTCACCGTCGACTCTGACTATTCCTTATCTTTCACTGCCGGCAAGTGATGAAGGTATAACTATTGAGTTAATAACTGGAGATTCAGCGCCAGAATTGCCTCCAGTTTCATATCAACTCACTGAAGATTTAGTAAATAACGAAATCGGGTATCGTTTTGAGAGTAAATCTGTCTTTGCAAACGCCGGCCAATTAAAAGTAAATTCAAAACAACCAGGCTATGCCGAGATAACCGCGCGCACGATATATACCGAAGAGAATGGTCCAGATCAGATTCAGATTGAGGCTGATTGCACCACAGCCAGTGATCCGCTAGAAATCTGGCATAAGGTCGAGATCGTTGCCAGCGTCAACGGAGAGGAATATTTTAGAAAGAGTTTCTCGGCTAAACGCCCACGTAGACTCTTCTAGAAACCTGCTAACTCCGCACCAGAATCAGCCCGAAGAACATGACCGGTCACAGTGCTCGACATTTCACTCGATAAAAAGAGAACCGCGGCAGCAACTTCTTCAGGTTTTGTCCATCTTCCATAGGCATTGATCTTTAAATGCTCCTTCTTCAAATTTTCAAGAACTTCATCCTTCATTCCACGTCGGAAGAGAGGTGTATCTAAAGTGGCGGGGGAGAGAGCGTTAATTAAAACTCCATCGCGCCCATTTGCTCTGGCTAGGTTCTTAGTCATTGCTACAGCCCCCGATTTTGAAATTCCGTAGATGACCGAGCCAGGAAGGCCGCCCGAAAGACCTGCCGTGGAAATGAAGTTGGTGATGCGTCCCCACTTTCCTTCGCGCATTATCTTTGCAGCACCCCGTGAGATAAAGAACTGACTTCGCAAATTAACATTTATCGTTGAATTCCAGTGCTCTTCATCAACATCTTCCGGAAGAACGTTCTGCAATACCGCAGCGGTATGAACCAAGATATCTATCCGATTAAACTTTTGATAGACATCTTTTATCAGCTGATCGCAGTTATTGACTGAAGAGATATCAGTATTGAAAATTGCAGTAATCGCATCAGGATTTCCAGCAAGAACCATGGCTTGCGTCTTCTTTAATTCGTCTTGATTGCGATCAATCAGCGCAACATTTGCTCCATACTGAGCCAGAGTCAGTGCACATTGACGTCCATAACCACCAGCAGCTCCGACAATCATGGCTAGCCGCCCGTTGATTCCTAAAAGTTGATCAACTGAATTCATCATCACTCCTTGGCTTAGATCTTAATTCTGCCACTAAAGCCCATATATTTATATCTTCATAACTGATACCTTTGCGACGTGTTTGAACTGGTAGCCGTTTTTGCTGCTTTCACAATGGGCCTCGGAACATTTCTTACCAAGGGAATTACTACACAGATCCCATTCCTCACAACGTTAGGTCCACTCTTTCTCCTTAACTGCCTCTTCACCCTGCCAATTGCATTTGTTCAAGGAGGAGATTGGGTCGTATTCGAACCAAAAATCCTCGCACTTCATGTAAGTGCGGCGATCACAAGCGCAATCGCTGGTTATTTCATCTTTGTGATTATTAAAAGAAGTTCGGCATCAATATCTTCAATCTCAAGCACTCTTTCACCGGCTGTCGCTTTGGTACTTGCGCCAATATGGTTAGGAACAAGTGTCTCAGCGCTACAAGTTGTAGCCGTCATCGCTCTCATCGCCGCAAGTCTCTACCCAATCCGATCAAGTATTCCGGGCTTGCGATTAGGAACAACCATCTTCTTTACTCTCTCAGCTGCTCTTGCCGCTGGTTTCGTCTCTGTAAACATCGCAGTTCTTGGAGCAGAAGGCATAAGCGTTTCTGAGACTTTCATAGTAAGACAAATCCTTGCTGGTCTCATTTGTCTTGCGATTTTTCCACCAAAAGGCTTAACCAAGAACGATCTTTTCAAGTTAGCGCAGAGAGCATCGCTAATAGCAGTGGGATCCATCGCCTCGGTTTATGCTATTCAAGGCGGGGAAATTATCTTGATGGTTTCGATTCTTGCGACTGTATCGCTGTGGGTGTTGCTCTTTGAATCATTTTCTTACAAGAGTATTCCAGATCGATCTACGATAATTGCGGCAGTGATCGCCGTCGTGGGAATCATATCTCTTAGATTCGTAAGTTAACTCGTAAAGTTAGAGAGATTTAACTGCTTGATCCAGAACTTCCAGCATAATTTCAAGGCCGCCAGATGCAACGATGCTCTGCTGTGACTGGTAGTTATTCTGCTGGTAGGCGATCTTGGTAGGTAGGTAGAGATAACCAGGTCCATTGGTCATATCAAGAAAGATAATCATCCGATCGGCATTTCTGCGACGTAGATCGCGCGCTAATTCTAAATACGCTTCGCCACCGTGAGCGATCATGATCGCATCACCGAGCTGCCAGATCCAGACCGGATGCTTAACGGTTCCGTCACCAGTGACATAATCAATGCGGATCTCGTGTTGTTTTCTAATTCTAAAATTTAAGAAAACTTCAGTGGCGGTAATTGGGGCCCAGGCAGTTCGCATCTGCTCATCAGTTAAAAGCTCTTTGTGAGGCAGCTCTACATATATCTTCTTGCGGTCAAAGAGTTCGTTGGGATCGACCTTGGTTGGCAGCCACGAAGCGAGGTTTGAACCAGAAGTAATTACTTGATCAAAGCGAAGCTCGCGCGCTGGCGCAAGCATGCTTGCCAGTGTTGCCAAAGTTGCATATCCCAACATCTCACCGTTGCGATCAGCAACAGCGACATCTCCTGAATATTGCTCTTTTGGTGCGACATTTCCGCACGCACCAAGTAAGAAGAGCATTGGCGCATCGGTTGCTGCAACGATTAATTCCCGAGCTCTGCCAACATAATCCGGGCTGATTAAATCGCTCTCCCAACCAACTGATGTGGGATGGCATCCATAGTTAACAATTGTGAGAATGATCTTTCCGCTCTGATCAGTAACTCGGCCGACAACTAAAGTGTCATCTGGTTCCAACTCTGGGTTGTAACCGACGACTACTTGGGTAGTTTCACCATCGGTTACCAATAGATCGCGAACTGAACCAAGGGCGCACTTTCCATAGCCCCAAGTTAAATCTGCTTTCTGGCGCGATTGAATCGCGCGCTTGCCAGCAGAAATCAAATCTTCAATTGTCTTTTCAATGTAGCCCGCAACTAATTCGCCACCTTCGCGCATCGGTTCGTGAAGGCAGAACGGTGGACCTTTATGGGTCTGGCTGAGATTAACCAGGATCGAATCGATATCTAGCTTTAATTCGCGCGCTAAGCGAGCACGAAAATTAACCACATCGCATTGGTGGCACCCGATCCATCCGAGATCTAGCCCATAAATTAGCGAGATATCACGATCACCATCACTGCTAATTGCAGCAACAGTTGCCTCCATTGGTTTATGGATGCCGCGTGAAATAGCGCTCTTACTTTTGCCCCAAGGATTTGCTGAGATTCCGATTGGGGGAGTTATATCAACAGTTGCAACACCGATTTGTAGAAGTGAAAGATATGCACCTTCGCGATCTACCGCAGGTCGTGCCTTATTCATCTACTTTTGATTTTTCGGCATTCGAGCAATTGCCGCAGAAACCTCATCAGTAATCAATTCAAGTGCGCCGACTTCAAGCAGGGTTTGCCAGGATTGATAACGAAAACGTGTGTAAGCCTCTGGCGTTGGAATATAGACATATCCCGGTCCGTTGGTGCAGTTAAGAACAAAAATTACACGATCTGGATGTCTGCGACGCAGCTCCATTTGGAAATACGAATATGCCTCACCCGGTTGCCCGACAATGATGGCATCGCCCCAAGCCCAGATCCAGACTGGATGTTTGGCTCTCTGATTTTCCAGAACGTAACCAGTTCGCAGCTTACGTGCCCGTGCCAGACGAGTTTCGCGCGCACCTGCATCGATATCTTTCCAACGCTCTGCTAACTCTTCAAAAGTTGGCAGATCTTGTAGCGGAACATCAATATCTAAACGGATCGCATCTGTAAATGTCGAACTCTGGTAAGGAAAGTCTTCCCATTCTGCAAGCAGAGCGCCAGATTCAACGCGATTCTTAAAGCGCATCGCCTTACCTGATGGAATCATTTTTTCCAGAACGGCAAGTGATGCGAAGCCAAGTATGCGCCCATTCTTATCGGCGATCTCGTGATCTCCGACATAACCATCACGTGGAGCTAAATCTCCAGAAGCGCCTTGGAGAAAGAGCATGGGCGCACCAGTCTTCTGCTCAACCATTTCTCGAGTAGCGCCGATAAAATCTGGCGATACATCGGTATTTTGCCAAGCGAGAGTTGTTGGATGACACGCGTAATTGACAATTGTTGCAATAATTTT
>JBIJCP010000109.1:0-4019 GCA_044344635.1 Candidatus Planktophila sp.
CACGACCAACTGTTAGCGTGTCATCTGCTTCTACGCCGGGATTAAATCCGACGATATCAACTTCACCACAAGGAAGTTCGCGATCGACCGCAAGATCACATTTGCCGTATGCCCAAGTAAGAGTTGCGGCGATCGCCCCATCTTTAGCTTCTTTACAGGCGCTAATAATCGAATCAACTGCAAATTGATGATACGGCTCAAGCATTTCGCCACCTTCGAGATGGGCAACATCGCAAGCAGTATTAGGACCAGCGTGAGTATGTGTAAGGTGTAATTGAAGTTGATCTTCTTTAATTCCTAGCCCTGCAATAACTTTGCCGCGGATATTTAAATCATCGTTGACCCCCTGCCACCAGCCCCAATCAACTGTTACTAGATATAGCGGAGTAGATCCGTGCAGTACTGCTAGAGCCGTTGTGGTTATATCGCGATGAAGGCCGGTTGAGATATGTGATTTTGCTGCTCCCCAGCTGGCTGCTCTAATTCCGATAGGTGGATCGATATTGCGTTGTGCAACGCCTGCTTTGAGCGATGCGCTAAATGGATAGTGGAAGAGTTTCTCACTTGGAGGCAGATCTGTGCTGCTGGTCTTAGGTATGACTCTCTTACTCACAATTAATTCCACCTCTCATTTGATTTTCTTAATCTCATTATCAACGTAATCAGTTACGATCTCAATACATCCTGGCGCTAGTAAAGTCTGCCAAGCTTGATAAGCAGGAGCGTTATATGCCGAGCGAATTGGCAAGTAAAAGAGTCCTGGCGCATTAGTCAAATTTACAACGAAGATAATTCGACCAGGATTGCGCTTTCGCAATTCGGTTTGAATGTAGGAATAAGCCTCACCAGGTTGCGCAACGAATATCGCCTCACCCCATTGCCAGATCCAGACCGGATGCGTGACTTCGGCATTTGATTCGTAACCAATGCGCAGGCGCGTGGCACGAGTAATGCGCTCTTCCAGAGCATCCGGATCAATCCCAGCCCATTCTTCGCGCAATTGTTCAATCGTCTTCATCTCTTTTACGCGCACCGGAACATCAATGCGAAATTCTTTAGCCTGGTTTGAGCCAGTGACCTTCTCTTCATTCCATTCGCCAAGAAGGGCGCCAGATTCCACAATTCCATTCCATTTCAAGCCACAACCAGGTGATTGCATCGCCTTCAACGTCGACATAATTGCGTGTCCTAACATCGCGCCATTGCGATCGGCAAGTGCGGTATCACCGCTGTATTGGTTGCGCGGAGATAACTCACCAGATGCGCCCTGCAGAAAGAGCATCGGGGCCTTTGTTTCTGCCTCAACGATAATTCGCGCCATACCAATGTAATCAGGAGAAATTGCCATGTTCTCCCAGGCAAGAGTTGTTGGATGGCAGGCATAGTTTGCAATCGTTGCAATTACCTTTCCATCGCGCGTGGATACGCGGCCAACAGTTAGCGTGTCATCAGCGATGATTTCGGGATTAAATGCGACGACCTCGACTTCACCACACGGAAGATCTCTATTTACCGCCAAGTCGCAGTGGCCATAGCCCCAAGTAATATCAACATCTGCAATCTTTGAAGCCGCCTCAAGGCAGGCCGCGACGGTATTTTTGATAATCAATTCTCTAAACTCTGGAATTAACTCAGAGCCATCTTTCTTTGCTCTATGGATACAAGGCAGTGGCACCGCGTGGGTGTGGCTGGAAGAGAATAAAATTTGATCGCGACTTACGCCAACGCCTTCTGCAATTTGACTGAGCATGTCATCAGCGCATTCGGCGCAGCCAAGAACGCAAAGATCAATTCCGACGATAAAGGTCTTACGTCCATCGCTATCCTCGCGAGCGATCGCCGTTAAGAAGAGACCGATATGAATACTTTCTGAACGAGACTTCTTAGCAGCTCCCCAGATTCCTGAAGCGATTCCCACCTTCGGAGTGAACTCACGCTGTGCCACACCTGCGCGTAGCGAACTCATCGCCTCCCTCCAATTTGTTAACCCTGGAGTCAGACTTGCATTTGGTGAATCTTTTGATGCCATTGAATTCTCCTATCCAAGTTCAATCCTAGGCGCTAACCTCACGCTGGGGATAGGCCCTTGAGGTGAAATATTTTCCTTTCCAGTTTGGATTTCCAGGAACGCACAAAAGTGACTCGCGAGCGTGAAGTAATTCCGCCCCTGCTACTAGCGTAAGAAGTAGATTTGCTCTGTAAATGCAAGGCTAAAAATAAATATATCTTTTCTCCTAATAATTCTCTGGAAGGCACATCAGTGACGCAACAACATATCTACCCTTTCACTTTCGGTGACATGTCTCAAAAAGATTTGTTAGGTGGCAAAGGCGCTAATCTCGCAGAAATGGTGCGCATTGGTCTGCCGGTTCCGCCCGGATTTACTATCGCCACAACTGCATGTCGCGAGTATTTAAAGACCGGTAAATTTCCGGAAGGCCTCCGTAAAGAAATTAGCGATTCACTTTCGGCGCTAGAAAAAGAGTTGGGTAAAACCTTTGGTGGTGTTGATAACCCACTTCTTGTATCAGTTAGATCTGGTGCAAAGTTTTCAATGCCCGGAATGATGGAGACCGTATTAAATGTAGGAATAACTCCAGAGGTAGCTCAAGCAATGGCTGATAGTTCTGGTAACGCACGATTTGCTTGGGATTCATATCGCCGCTTCATCGAGATGTACGGCAAAATTGTTTGTGACGTTGATGGCGAAGAATTTCATAAAGTACAAGAACGAATTTTATCGACGCATAGAATTACCAACTTACAAGATTTAGATGTCGAGGGCCTGAAGGCTTTAGCCGATGGCTTCATTAAAGTTATAGAAGCGGCAACCGGCAGAGATTTTCCAACTGATCCGCGCGAACATTTGATTGGCTCGATAGAAGCGGTCTTTAGATCTTGGAACTCTGAGCGAGCAACCTTGTATCGCAGACGAGAAAGAATTCCATCTGATTTGGGAACGGCGGTAAATATTCAATCTATGGTCTTTGGAAACCTCAGCGATGATTCAGGCACTGGTGTGGCTTTTACACGTAATCCTTCCAATGGCGAGATTGGTTCTTACGGAGATTATCTGCAGAAAGCCCAGGGCGAGGATGTAGTTGCGGGTATTCGTACCCCAATGTCGCTCGATGAATTTGGCGTTATTGAACCTAAAGTGCATGGCGAGTTAGAGAAGATTATGGTAGCGCTTGAGTCACATTACAAAGATCTCTGCGATATCGAATTTACGATTGAACGCGGCAAGTTATATATCTTGCAGACTCGCGTTGGAAAGCGCACTGCCGAAGCGGCATTTCGAATCGCGCTGCAGTTTGTTGAAGAAGGCGTCATCACAATGGATGAAGCGCTAGCTCGCACCAGCGGTGATCAATTAGCGATGTTGATGTTTCCGCAATTTGATACACGAGGCAGTCTTGTTGAAATAGCCCGAGGAATTCCGGCATCACCAGGTGCGGCAGTTGGTGAAGCAGTCTTCGATTCAAAGCGCGCCTTTGATATGAGCAAGGCCGGGAAGAAAGTAATTTTGGTGCGACGCGAAACCAGCCCTGATGACTTAGTCGGAATGGTTGCAGCTGAAGGTATTTTGACCAGCCGCGGTGGTAAAACTTCTCACGCAGCGGTCGTCGCACGTGGCATGGGAAAGACTGCGATTTGCGGCACCGATTCGATCTCAGTCGATGAACGGGCAAATTTATTTACCATCGGCAGCCACACAGTTTATGAAGGCGATGTCATTTCTATTGATGGAACATCCGGAATTGTTTATCTCGGCGCAGTACCAGTAGTTGCATCGTCAGTTACCTCGTATCTGGAAGGTCGCGTCTCTGCTGAAAGCGAAGAGGCGTCACCGCTGGTAAAGGCGGTTCACAAGATTTTGACCCACGCAGATTCACGTCGCAAATTGCGAGTCCACACCAATGCAGATACGCCAGAAGATGCGATTCGCGCCCGAATTTTAGGCGCAGAAGGGGTCGGCCTTTGCCGCACTGAGCATATGTTCTTGGGGGAGCGCCGCT
>JBIJCP010000037.1:0-10178 GCA_044344635.1 Candidatus Planktophila sp.
GCTTACGGCTTCGCAGGAACATTTAATTTTGGCAAGATGGGGCAGATATCTCGCGTTTCGGATCCAGCAGATCGTGCCGCAGATCGCAGAACTGCCTTCATCATCTTTGGGCAAAGCGCACTTTATTCGGCAGCGCTAACTTTACTTGTCGTAGCGCTACCCCTTTAAAGTTAGCCAATTGCCACCCACGCAGCGCTTACTGGTGGCAAGTTTAACTCTCCATTATTTAAAGTAACCTCAACATCGGATCCTAATGTCAGTCTCCCTGCACTCGGAATCTGCACTAACTCAGAAGAAGTATTCAAATAGATAGCAAATTCACCGCGCGCGAAAGAGATAAGACCATCCTGACCACGGTCAACCCATTCAATATCTCCAGTGCCGACCAATTTCTTACGGCGAATTTTCAGTGCAGATCGGTAGAGGTTTAAAGTGCTTGCAAGATTGGCGCTTTGAGAAGCGACTGTTAGCTCTTTCCAGTCTTGCGGCATAGGTAACCAAGGAAGCGCAGAAGTAAAACCAAATGGGGCTTGATCACCATTCCAAGGCATTGGCACGCGCGCTCCATCGCGACCAAGTGTTAAGCCTTTACTTCTAAAGAAAGATGGATCTTGGCGATCGGCATCTTTTAATTGCGCATCTGGAAGACCTAACTCTTGTCCGTTATAGATATAGCAAGATCCCGGCAGCGCCATCACAAATAAAGCCAGCGCTCGAGATGCCTTAGCTCCGTGGCGCGAGGCAACTCGCGGGGTGTCATGATTGCTCAACGCCCAAGTTGCTGGGGCGCTAACTTGGCGCAACATTTCAAGGGTGTTATTGATGCAATTAAAGAGAAATTCTCCATCAAAAGGAGCTACCAGTAGATCAAAGTTAAATACCTGGTGCAATTCATCGCTGCGAACATAACGAATTGCCCTTGCAGGTGGATGAACCCAAGCCTCCGCCACCGCCATTACATCTCGATTATAGGAATCAAATATCTCCCGCCATTTTCGATAAATCTCGTGTACGCCATCGCGATCAAAGAATGGAACGGTAGAAAGGAGTTCACCTCGCCTCTCAGATGAAATTTCACTATCTAAGCGCAGCGCTTCATTTAAACCTTGGGGATCTGGATGGTCAACCAGAACGTTCTCTTTAGCTAGACCATGTGCGACATCTATTCGAAAACCATCTACACCAAGATCTAGCCAGAAGCGGAGAGTCTTCTCAAAGTCATTGGCTACATCTTCGCTCTCCCAATTTAGATCAGGCTGAGATGAATCAAAGAGATGCAGGTAATACTGATTAGATCCATCGCCTCCCTTAATCTGAGTCCAAGCGGGGCCACCGAATAATGAAATCCAATTGTTCGGTTGACTGCCATCTGGCTTTGCATCATAAAAATGGAAGCGACTGCGCTCGATTGATCCAGCCTTTGAATTTATGGCGCTTTGAAACCAAGGATGTTGATCTGAGAAGTGATTAGGTACGACATCTACTAAGACCCGCAAACCTAATTCGTGTGCACGCGCAATCAACTTCTTTGCATCATCTAAATTCCCGAATCGCGGGTCGACCCCTCGAGGATCCGCCACGTCATAACCACCATCTTTATTCGGTGATGTATAGAAAGGGCTAAGCCAGATCGCATCCGCACCAAGTGATTGGATATGTTCCAGATGGGATGTGACACCCGGCAGATCGCCCTCGCCATCACCATTGCTATCGAAGAAAGATCGTGGATAAACCTGGTAGATGACAGATTCGGCCCACCACGGTTGCTCAGAACTCATACCGTGACGATAGGGGAGAGTTCAGAGCGCACCAAATGAAACGAGGTGTAATTAGGCGGTTAGAGATATCGCTTTTATAACGATTATTAATTTTTAGAGACTGGTGTTTTCTCTTCTTTCGGGCCCTTGCTCTTCTCATTTTTAGGCAACTTTGCAGGCGGGGTCGGCGCAATCGGAGGCGCTCCGAGAGCTTCGATTGCTGCATCACGCGCCATCGTCGCAGCTATAACCGCATTCTGTTTTGCCTTCATCTCTCGCCGTTTTTGAATTTGAGTTTGGCCAGCTGGATTCGCTAGCCGCGTATCCGTCAGAGCTTTCTCGATAGCGCTTTTAAAAAGCCTATTAATTTCGCGTCGCTTATCTTCATAAATTCTAAATTCTTGACGAAATTCTGCTAGCGCGATTTTATATTCCTCTTTTAAATCAGTGGCGATTTGCTTAGGTGGCGTAGGCAACTCATCGGCGGCGCGAGCAGGAGAGATTGAGATTAAAGGTGTAATTAGAAGAGCGCTCAAGATAAAGGCAACTCGCCTGATTCTCATTCCCTACCTCATTCTTCGTTGGGATAAGTATCCGTCAAGACTTTGTGAAAGTTCGGTGAAAACGCCATTGAGATAGAGATTGTTGCAATGATCCTTGGCTATTTGTGCGCAGCCATGCAAGGCTACTGCCATGGCCGAACTAATCCTTATCGTTGATGACGAAGCCGGAGTTCGTGAACTATTGGGAGATGCCTTGCGCATCGCAGGTTTTGAGACCGCTACCGCCCAAGATGGAATGGCTGCGTTAACAGCTATACGAAATAAGAAACCAGATCTATTGATCATAGATATAAACATGCCGCTGATGGATGGTTTTGAGTTGGTGGAAAGACTTCGGTCTATGGGAGATAACACTCCAGCGCTGATGTTAAGTGCGCGCGCCGATCGTATCGATGTGACTCGAGGCCTAACTTTAGGCGCAGATGATTATGTAACAAAGCCCTTTGGACTAGAAGAACTCTTATTGCGGGTTAAGGCAATTTTAAGACGTTCGCAAATTTCAACGACAGGATCAGCTGAATTGCGCTGCGGTCCTATATCTGTAATCGAATCCAGCCACACCGTTAAATTTAATGAAGAGACGATAGACCTATCGCCCACAGAGTTTAGGCTGCTACAGGTTTTGGTCGAAAATAAGAATCGGGTGTTGAGCAAAAGCCTACTTTTGGATGAAGTTTGGGGAATTACCTTTGAATCTGAAAGTACCGTTGCTGACACATACATTTCCTACCTGCGTAAGAAATTACATAAAGATGGATTTGAAGGGATTAAGACGGTTCGTGGCGTTGGTTTCGTAATTCAGGATCCAAAGTGAATATGAGGAGATCTAGAAGTAAATATGCCGTAATCTCAATTTTTGTTACGACTATTTTATCTGGTGTGATTGGTGGCTTTGCAACGATAGATGCCAAGAATTCAGATTTAAGAGAATTAGACCGATCTATTAATTTGGTAATTGAACGCGTTAAGGCATACCCCGCTGAGGCGATAAGCGCCGCCGTCTTTACCGTGGATGAGGAAATTTTAGATTTGACTCTATCTCTTGTCACTAAGGAAGGCGACGAGACTGTTATAAATGAGTCGCAATTGATTTATCCAGGAATTAGCTCTTTGGAACTCGCCAAGGAAGCGATCTCGGAACCAATCTCTGTTGATGCCGAAAACCCATTCCGATTAAGGACTATCCAAATTGCTGGAGGTGATTATCTAATCGTTGCAGCAGACCTAGAAAGACTCGATTTAAATTTTAGATCTAATTTGAAGAATTTAGTTGGGTTTACCCTGGCTGCAAACGCTCTTGCCATTTTTATATCTCTCTTCCTACTAAAGCGCCATAACCGTGGCTTAGACGCTAAAGCGCTGGAGAGAATGCAGAGATTTTTAGGTGATGCCTCCCATGAATTGCGTACGCCACTAACGGTAATAAAGGGATATAGCGAGATGCTCAGCAAAGGCCAGATGGGCGATGTGGTTGACCGAGCGCGCGCTTTTTCGCGAGTTAATTCGGAGATTGAGCGAATGGAGAATTTGATCCACGACCTTCTCTTACTTGCCGAGCTCGGCGAGAGCCGCCCAACCACCTTTGAAGAAATAGAATTGACCGAGTTGATTCAAGCCCATATCAATGATTTTCAACTCTTTAATAATGAACGAAAGATAGAGATTTCACTAGATGCGAATTGTGAAATTAAAGGATCGCGGGAACATTTAAATCGACTTATTCAAAACTGTTTATCAAATATCGTCAGACACACACCCGCAGATGCACCAGTTTCAATAACCCTTAAAGGCAGAGGCAAGCGAGTTACTCTAATTATTGAAGATGGTGGACCAGGGCTACCAGAGAGTGCTTATCAAAGTGAGATAGCAGCGATGAATCGATTCGATCCTTCGCGTTCACGAGATAGAGGCGGATCGGGACTTGGTTTAAGCATCATCGCTGCGATTGTGCAGGAACACAATGGAAAGATGGAGCTACGAAAGAGCGATTTAGGCGGTCTGGCTGTTGAAGTGGAATTACCAAGATAGCTAATTTGCGTCGCACAAGTAATGGATGGTTTAGGCTGAAGCAATTGTCGAGAGCCCATCAGTCAACTGAAGAGCCTTGCGCGCTGAAATCTAAGGTATTTTAAATACATGGACTCGACACTTGCTGCCGCGCTTGAGGAAGTTATCGATAGCCTGAAAAATTCAGATAATTTCGTAAGATTGGTCTTATCCGGTCGCCGCCGAAATATGCAGACTCCAGCCGAGCGCATCGATGTAAAACCCTCACTGATCAAAGGTGAGATTAAGTATCAAGTAATGCAAAGTGATGGTCGCGCAATGACCACGAAGAATTATTCTCCAGCCGAATTCTTAGCGCTTAATCTTCACGATTCTGGTTTTGCAAATATTTTGCTTGAGCAACGAGATGGCTCAATCTCCGTGCGTATCACCAAGAAAGGTGAGGCTTTAATTCACCGCACCCACGATACTTTTGAAGCAGATCTTTCCCACGATCGATCTAAAGCTCGATTGCTAGATGCCGGTGATCCATTTCTAATCGAAATTGGGATATCGGATAATTCTGGGAAAGTTAAAGCCGGCAAGAACGATAAATACTTGCAGGTAGAAGAATTCTTGAGGTTATTAGCGCCCTCGCTGACATCTGCAATTTCTGCTAGCCATATCGCTAAACCAACGCCGGAGAAACCACTATCGATCGTTGACTTAGGGTGCGGGCACGCTTATTTAACATTTGCGGCGCATCAGTATTTAACCAAGCAAGGAATTCCTGTGAAAGTAATTGGGATTGATGTGCGCGAGAGCGCCCGCCTTCGCAACAACCAAATTGCTGAAAAGTTAGGAATCTCAAAGAGTATTACCTTTCTAGCGGAAGAAATATCGCAAACTTCTTTGAAGTCAGCCGATGTGGCAATTGCGCTACACGCGTGCGATACCGCAACTGATGATGCGATCGCTTGGGCGGTAAATTCCGATGTTAAGTTGGCTTTGATCGCTCCTTGTTGCCACCACGATATTCAGGCGCAGATGGTAGATGCTCCAGAACCGTGGCAGATCATTACCAGAAATGGAATTATGAAAGAGAGGCTTGGCGATTTGATTACCGACGCGCTGCGCATGCAGGTCATGAAATTAATGGGCTATCGCGTAGAAGCAATTGAATTTATTGGGGGAGAGCACACCCCGCGCAATTTAATGATTCGTGCCGTAAAGACTGGCGCAATCGCCGATAGCGCAGAGAAATCACGCTACGAAGCGATGATTTCTCTATGGAAGGTAAAGCCTGCGCTAGCCAGCCTCTTGAACCGTTAGACTTACCAACATGTCAAAAGTGCTCGCATCTCTTCCGGTTGGTGAAAAAGTTGGTATCGCTTTTTCTGGGGGACTTGATACATCAGTTGCAGTTGCTTGGATGCGTGAAAAAGGTGCGATTCCTTGCACCTACACCGCTGATCTAGGCCAATATGACGAGACTGATATTGATTCAGTTCCGGTACGCGCCAAAGAATACGGGGCCGAGATTTCTCGCTTAGTCGATTGCAAAACTCCACTGGTTGAAGAAGGTTTAGCTGCAATTGCTTGCGGGGCATTTCATATTAGATCTGGTGGAAAACAATATTTCAACACAACGCCACTGGGGCGGGCAGTTACCGGAACTCTGTTGGTGCGCGCTATGTTGCAAGATAAAGTTGAAATTTGGGGAGATGGATCAACATATAAAGGCAATGATATTGAGCGCTTCTATCGCTATGGCTTGCTAGCAAATCCAAATCTACGAATCTATAAGCCGTGGCTGGATGCTGATTTTGTCCACGAACTAGGCGGACGTAAAGAGATGTCTGAGTGGTTGGTTTCTCACAATTTCCCCTATCGCGATAGCGTAGAAAAGGCTTACTCCACAGATGCCAATATCTTGGGAGCTACCCACGAAGCGAAAGATTTAGAAAATCTTGATGCTTCGATTGAGATAGTTAACCCGATCATGGGAGTTAAATTCTGGGATTCATCCATCTCTATCCCAAGTGAGGATGTAAAGATTCAATTTGTGCAAGGCCGCCCCGTTGCCATTAATGGAAAAGAATTCACAGATGTAGTTGCGCTGATGCAGGCGGTAAATGAGATCGGTGGTCGCCACGGACTTGGAATGGCAGATCAGATTGAGAATAGAATTATTGAAGCTAAGAGCCGTGGAATATATGAAGCTCCAGGTATGGCGCTGCTCTTTATCGCCTACGAACGCCTATTAAGTGCAATTCATAACGAAGATACAATCGCTAATTACCACGCAGAAGGCCGCCGTTTGGGGCGTTTGCTATACGAAGGACGCTGGCTAGATCCGCAATCGCTGATGTTGCGCGAATCTTTGCAGCGCTGGGTAGCTTCTGCTGTCACAGGCGAAGTAACCATTCGCTTGCGTCGCGGTGATGATTTCTCAATTATCAACACAACCGGACCAGCGCTTAGCTACCACCCAGAGAAACTTTCTATGGAACGCACTGAAGGCGCTGCCTTTGGGCCAGTAGATCGGATTGGGCAGTTAACAATGCGTAATTTAGATATCGCAGATACGCGCGCTAAATTAGAGTTGTATCGCGATCAAGGACAGCTGGGCAGTGGAGAATTCAAGTTAATCCGTGAGATTGGTGAAGGAGAGAAGAAGTGATGAAGCGTTCTATCGTTGGGATTTTAGCAATTTCATTAGTACTACTAACTGGATGTGGAGAAAAAGAAGTGAGCGCTAGCGCAGATAACTTGCCGACTGTCACAACTAACCAAGGTGAAGCTCCAACCATTGGCGCTCCGAGCGGTACTCCACCTGCAACTCTTGTAACCAAAGATATAATTGTTGGAACCGGTGCGGAAGCACTTCCAACTTCAACAATGACTGTTCATTACACCTTGATGACTTGGTCAAATGGAGCGCTAGTTGAATCTTCTTGGAATGGCGGATCACCCGCAACATTTCCGCTATCCAATGTAATTGTGGGCTGGCAAGAAGGTATTCCGGGGATGAAGGTTGGTGGCCGTCGTTTGTTGGTAATCCCACCTGATATTGGTTACGGAGCGCAAGGCAGCGGACCAATCGGGCCTAACGAGACTTTGATTTTCGTCGTTGATGCCATTGGTGTTGCTTAGCCTTCAGTAAAGTCGCTAAAAAGTAGAGGTAACCGAAAGCCGCTCAAAGCGCTAGAATAAAGGTGTTGTTTTTCGGGGTCGATGTAATTTCGAACCGGCAGTTAAAGTCTGCGACCCGGTCAAGGCCATTGACCGGTGGATTGGGTGAAATTCCCGAACCGACGGTTAAAGTCCGGATGAGAGAAAATCAACGTGTAGTCGACGCATGCTTTGTTACTGGTCTATCCAAATAAAGTATTACTGCGTCGGCTCGTACCGCTTTTCCACCCCGAGATGCAACATCCGTTCTCGAATAGGGTGTTGATGATGAAGCAAGTACGCCAACTCTCCCAAGTATTTAGGGCAGAAGCTGCGATGGCACGCGCCATCGATTCTGCTCGCCTTGGCCTTGGCAAGACCTACCCAAATCCAATTGTTGGCGCAGTTATCACATCTGCAACCGGTGAATTAATCAGCGAAGGTTTTCATCAGGGCGTAGATCACGCCGAAGTCATCGCAATAGATGCTGCGCAGGCAAAAACAGTTGGTTCAACTCTTTATGTGACCTTAGAACCCTGCAACCATCACGGAAAGACTCCGCCGTGCGTTGATGCGATCATTAAATCTGGAATCAGAAAAGTTGTCTATGCAGTTAGCGACCCAAATCCTGCAGCGGCAGGGGGAGCAGAGCGCTTGCGCCAGGCAGGGATAGAAGTTCAATCAGGAATCGGGGAAGTTCAAGCGCGGTTAGAAAATAGAGCCTGGCTTACCAAGGTCAAGTTAGGCCGCCCCCGCATAACTTGGAAGATCGCATCGACAATGGATGGCAAAGTCGCGGCGAGTGATGGAAGTTCTAAATGGATTACCGGAGAACTCGCTCGTGCAGATGTGGCGCGTATGCGCTCGCAAGTAGATGCGCTTGTCACCTCAACTGCAACTGTTAGCGCTGATGATCCGCTTATGACGAGCAAAGGTCAGGGCCGAAACCCCGTGCGAATCGTGATGGGTGAAACTTCGATAAGTAGCAATTCACAAATTTTGAATGGTGATGCAGAAACAGTGATTATCAATTCACGTAATACAAAAGAGTTAATTACCTTGGCAAATCAGCGCGGTTTTAATCAACTCTTGATCGAGTCTGGCCCAACTTTTGGCACAGCGTTATTACGTGAGGGATTAATCGATGAGATTGTGCTCTTTCAAGCGCCAACTATTTTGGGTTCAGGGATGCCATCAATTAGTGACTTCGGAGCCACGAAATTATCTGAGCGACTAGATTTCGAGATTTTGGATGTAGAAATCTTGGGAGCAGATTTAAAGATAACTTTAATGAAGAGCGCGATAAGTACAGAAGGTGGACGCTGATGTTTACTGGATTAATCCAAGCAGTTGGGCAGGTATCTGCGATTTTCCACCAAGAAAGCAGCGCACGTCTGGAGATCACCAGCCCAGAAATTGCTGCACAAATTGCCCAAGGAGACTCCGTTAGCGTGAACGGTGCTTGCCTCACCGTTGTCACCTTTGACTCCTCAAAATTTTCTGTTGATGTAATGGTGCAAACCCTAAAATTGACTAGCACTGGATCTCTTGAAGTTGGATCTGCCGTAAATCTCGAACTCGCCACACGCACCTCAGATCGTTTAGGTGGCCATATAGTCCAAGGACATGTAGATGGAGTTGCCAAAGTTGTGGCCATTTCTGCTGATTCACAATGGACACGGATGGATCTTGCGATCCCAACAGAGCTAATGAAATATGTAGTCGCACAAGGCTCTATCTGCCTAGAAGGCGTATCTCTCACAGTTGGCGAGTTAAACGATGCGGCAAATCAAATTTCGGTATGGCTGATTCCGGAAACCCTGGCAAAGACAAATCTTTCGAAGAAGTCGTTAGGTGATCAAGTAAATGTGGAAGTAGATGTTCTAGCCAAGTATGTGGAAAGACTAATCGCTCGAGGACAGGAAGAGAAATGAAGAATTTAGATCAAGTCCTGAGCGATTTTAAGGCAGGCAAATTTATTGTTGTAACCGATGATGAGAATCGCGAAAACGAAGCAGATCTGATTCTCTTGGCTGAGAAAGCAAGCGCTGAAAATATCGGCTTTATGGTGCGGTACACCTCTGGCGTTATCTGTGGCGTCATCACCGCAGAAACCGCTAAGCGATTGAAACTACCCCTGATGGTCAAGCGCAATGAAGATAACCACACCACTGCATTTACAGTGACAGTCGATGCCATCGCAGGACGCTCAACTGGTATTCCTGCCGAAGAACGTGCCAACACTCTGCGCGCGCTAGCCGACGCGAATTCGCAACCAACCGACTTTGCGCGCCCTGGCCATGTCTTTCCATTGATCTCTGCTGCAGGTGGCCTTCACGAACGCCGGGGCCATACCGAGGCAAGTATTGCCTTGTGTCAACTTTCGGGATCAAATTCGGCGGCGGTCTTATCAGAATTAGTCAATGACGATGGCTCAATGATGCGCGGGGCGCAGATAACCAAATTTGCAGAAGCACACGGTCTGCAAGTTGTATCAATCGAAGAATTAGCTCGCGTTGCGCCGCAGCCAACCAGCAATTCAGATTCGCATTTCGAATGGGCAGACCTTCCACTAAATGGCGCAGATTGGAAAATTTCTACATTTATCTCTCCAACCGGAGCCGAGCACGCAATCCTTAAATTTGGCACTCAGGCTAATTCTGATCCACTCGTTCGAATTCATTCAGAGTGCTTAACT
>JBIJCP010000036.1:0-10178 GCA_044344635.1 Candidatus Planktophila sp.
ACAATTTAAATCTGATTGTTCACACAAATAAAGATGGTGTTGATCAAGGAGTTACTCCCTTCAATACCGGCGCTTCGGAGTACACAAGAATTATGAAGACCGTTGCACTCAGACAGGCCCTGGATGCTAACGCTTTTGATGCTGCAATAGGCGGATCACGTAGAGATGAAGAGCGCAGCCGCGCCAAAGAGCGAATCTTTAGCGTTCGCGAATCCGGCCACAGGTGGGATCCACGAAATCAACGTCCCGAACTTTGGCGAACATACAACCCAAAGATTACAAATGAACAGAGTATGAGAGTTTTTCCGCTATCGGATTGGACTGAGCTAGATATCTGGAGTTACATACTTGAAAATGATGTGCCAGTTAACCCGCTCTATTTCGCAAAAGAGCGCCCAGTAGTTTTTAGAGGCGAACAGATGATTATGGTTGATGATGATCGCTTCCCACTAATTAACGGTGAAAAGCCAGTTATGAAGCAAATTAGATTTAGAACTCTTGGCTGCTATCCATTAACAGCAGCCGTTGAGTCAAATGCAACCACAGTTACTGAGATCGTTGAAGAAGTTATGAATGTAAAGCTGAGCGAGCGAGCGACTCGCTTAATTGATGGCGAAAAAGAAGATTCAATGGAGAAGAAAAAGACTGAAGGCTACTTCTGATGCTGCAGCCAATTATTAGATTAGTTACTTGTGGAAGCGTAGACGATGGCAAGAGCACGCTTATCGGCAGGCTATTGGTCGAAACAGATAGCGTCCCCCACGATACCGTCGCAGCAGCTCGTAATATTCGCCGCACTGGATCCACTGTAGTTGCAGGCGAAGTTGACTTTAGTTTATTAACCGATGGGTTAGAAGCCGAACGCGAGCAGGGGATCACGATCGATGTGGCATATCGATCAATGTCGTTATTGAATGGACGACGTTTAATAATTGCCGATGCTCCAGGCCATGAGCAATACACCAGAAATATGGCGGTTGCCGCATCTAGGGCAGATGTTGCCTTAGTTTTAGTGGATGCCTCACGAGGTATTCGCACTCAAACTTTACGACATTTAACTATTTGTTCTCTTATGGGCGTCAGCAGAGTTGCTGTCGTTGTAAATAAGTTAGATGCAGCAGGTTATTCACAAAGCGTTTATGATGGAATTGTTTCCGAGCTACTGGTTGCAGCAAATCGCTTAGGTATTAATGATTATCAAGCTATCCCAGTAAGTGCTTTAGCTGGAGATAATGTGGTTGTGCGCAGCACAAATATGCCTTGGTATACAGGCCCAACTTTGCTGGAATATATTCAAAGTTGGAGTAAGCCCGAAGAATTACTCACTAAGCCGCATATGGGCGTGCAGTTAATCGCTCGCGCCGAAAACTTTAGAGGTGTCTCCGGAACAATTCTGAACGGAACCTTTGTTGTGGGCGATGAAGTTGTTGTTCTCCCAAGTCGACGCAGAGCAGTAATTTCAGAGATCATTACCTACGATGGAAAACTTGAACGTGCTGGAGACTCAGAGGCGGTAACGCTAGTACTAGAACCCGAGGTTGATGCCACCCGTGGAGATTCAATTGAACTCGCAAGCAATTTTACGACCCCAGCCGATAGATTCAATGCGAATATTGTCTGGCTCGGTGAGACACAGCTAGTTCATAGCCGCTCGTATTTATTGATATCTGGTTCCACCCAAGTCCCTGCGATAGTATCTAAGATCAAATATAAATTCGAGATTGCAACGGGAGATCACGAAGTAGCCGAAGAGCTCTCAATGAATGAGATCGGCGTTATTGAAATCGCTACAGACGCCCCAATCGCCTTGACGCCATACGCCGAGCAGCGCAACACCGGCTGCTTTATTCTCGTTGATCGAAGCACGCTAAATACCGTCGCAGCCGGAATGGTTAATCACGTATTACGCCGATCAGAAAATATCACAGAGCATAAATATGAAATTGATGCGCTAGCACGAGCATCTCAGAAGAATCAACGCGCGAAGGTGATTTGGCTTACAGGATTATCTGGATCCGGTAAGTCGACGATCGCCAACGAACTCGAAAAGACTCTGTTTGCGTCAGGAATGCATTGTTATGTCCTTGATGGGGATAACCTTCGCATGGGTATCAATAAAGATCTTGGTTTTACCCGCGCAGACCGAGCAGAAAATGTCAGACGGGTTGCTGAAATCGCGCACCTAATGTCTGACGCTGGATTAATTGTGATCGTTGCTTTAGTTAGTCCATTTGCAAGTGATCGCGATAGCGCGCGCGAGATCTTTGAGCAAGGAAGATTTGCTGAAGTTTGGGTAAAAACCCCACTTGAAATATGTGCCGAGCGAGACCCTAAAGGTCTCTACAAAAAAGCGGCAGATGGAACTTTGCCTAACTTAAGTGGAGTTGGCCAAGAGTATGAACCGCCCGCAAAGGCGGAATTAGTATTAAATGGTACTGAATTAGTATCTGAAAACGTTAGAAAAATAATCGAGGAACTGCTTTGAATTGGATGCTTTTCGCCCTCGCCGGCTCAATTGCACAATTGATCGACGGCTCGCTCGGAATGGGTTTTGGCTTAACTAGCTCTACATTGCTATTGACGCTAGGAGCATCTGCGGCAGTTGCATCAGCGGCGGTACATGCAGCCGAGATTGGAACCACTTTGGCATCAGGTGCTTCTCACTGGCACAGAGATAATATTGATCGAACAATTTTAAAACAATTGGCAATTCCAGGTGGGATTGGGGCGCTCTTAGGTGCAACGTTCCTTTCTAATATTGATCTTTCAGGCGGAAAAATCTTTATTTCAACGATCCTATTGTTACTGGGATTTCTACTTCTCTATCGAAATCTCTTTGTGGAACAATCGCAAGTAAGCGTTGCCGATATATCCAATCCTCGCTACCTAACATTCTTAGGGTTTTCAGGAGGTTTTGTAGATGCATCAGGTGGTGGCGGATGGGGACCTGTAGTTACTCCAACGCTCTTGGCAACAACGAAGACCGAACCGCGCAAAGTAATCGGGACTGTATCTGCCGCAGAATTTATCGTGGCCGTGTGCGCAAGCGTGGGATTTTTATTAAATATAAATAAGCTGGATATAGATTGGTCTGCAGTGGGCGGCCTTGCTCTAGGCGGGATATTGATGGCTCCAATCGCAGCAAAATTTGTGAGTTGGGTTCCACGTAAACCGCTAGGAATCATTGTGGCAATTGCGATTATTTTAATTAATGCCTTTCGTTTGTTGGGTATTTAATGAGCAAACATCTAGTAGCACACGTAGGATTTCACAAGACCGGAACAACGGCATTACAAGAGAGCTTTGCTGCTAATCGCAAATCCTTAAGGGCGCAAGGTGTTGTGTATCCCAACTTCGGACAAAGGGCTCATCATCGGGCGACGTGGGCGCTACTTGGCCGCACCTGGGGTTGGAAGGATAGAGGGGGAAGGACCTACGCGATAAAGGAGTGGAAGCGTTTGGTTCGCACGGTAAATCAGAGCAAAAATACTGCACTTATCAGCAGCGAATTCTTCTGCGAGTTATCTGAAGAGCAAATCCAAAAGTTTAAGGCGGATATTAAATCTGATCAATTCACTATCGTTTTCACAATTAGGCCCTTAGTAAAACTCCTATCTTCTTCCTATCAGCAGTATCTAAAATATGGGCTAAATCCAACTTATGAAGAGTGGCTTCATTCAGTCCTCGATATACCTGGAGAATCTAAGTTAACTCCAACTTTTTGGAAACGACATGACCATGCTGGCGTGATTGCTAAATGGGCAGAAGCTTTTGGCGCTAGTAATGTAGTAGTTGTGGTTGCTGACGAAAGAGCGCCAACTGCTATTTTTGACGCCTTCAACTCAATTTTAAATCTTTCAAAAGATACCTTGACCCAGCCAGAAGGTTTATCGAGCAATCGCTCTCTAACTTATGAAGAGATATCACTTTTGTTAGAAGTTAATCGAAATTTTTCAAAGGATCGAGATTGGTCTGATTATGAGATTTATATTCGCGAAGGGGCGATTAGGCACCTGACAGATACCGTAACGCCAGCCAATAATTCAGTGAAACTTCAGACCCCTGAATGGGCTGAGAAGATCGCCAGAGAAATTAGCGCCCTATCTATCTCAAGAATTAACGCTTCCGGGGTTCGTATTATTGGAAATTTGGATAACTTTGCCACCGCTGAAATACTGGTTGGAGAAAATTCACCAGTCAACACAATTTCGGTGGAGACAGCAGCCCAAGCCATCGTTGCTATAGGACAGAACTCATTGACGCGCCATAGCACCAAAGTTATATTTAAAGAGGCCGAAAGACGTATTAAAAAGAGATTACGTTTACTAAAAAGAAAAATTAAATTTTGGAGATAGGTCTTAACTTAGCAACTGATTAGCACGATCTAGATCAGCCTGAAAATCTACTTCGACTGCGAATAGATCTGAAATGTCCACTGGCTCTATTTGAACGCCACTTTTCTCAATTGCAAGCTCTAAACCACGCTCGAAGTAATCTTGATCCCCACAGGCCTGCAATTGAGTGATGACATCTTCTTTATGAGTGGCTGAGATGAAGTTGATTCCGACAGCTTCGCCTAGCGCACCTTGGACGGTCTTCGAAAGTTCTTTTATAAAACCTTTCTCATCAACTGTGTATTTAACCTCTTCTTCAGCAGTGGCTGAGGTATTTACACAAACAAAGGATTTCTCGGATTCAATACGAGACGAAACTCTCTCTAAAACTTTGGCATCGAAAACTACATCTCCATTGAGCCAAAGTACGCCTGACTCTTGGCTTGCGATCAGTGCTTTCAAGAGGCTCTTTGAGGTATTTGTCTGATCGTAAACTTCGTTGTAAACAAATGATGCAGTTGGGTGGGCTTCGATAATCATCTCCAACTTAAATCCGACTACAACTGTGATCCGTGCCCGGTCACCGAAGACTTGTTCAATATTCTCCATTTGCTGCTGCATTATTGAACGGCCATCGGATAGGACGGTAAGCGGTTTCGGCCAAGGCTTTCCTAATCTTGTTCCCATACCTGCTGCCAAAATTACAACCTGAATAGCCATTTTTTCCTCTAGACCTAACCATGCCGAAAATATCGCTTAAGCACGATAGATTACCGCTTATGACGGGAAATCTTCGTACCTTTGGTGCACATCGTCAAAATAAGATCCCTTCTCGGATGCAAAACTTAGGTAAAGTGCGATGACCGAGAGACCGGTGCGACCAACAATTGCCCAAATTCGGGAAATTTCACAACCAATTTCAGTGACCGGTCGATCAACTTCAGAACACTGGGTTGCAGATCTTTACTTAAGACGACTCTCACCGTATTTAACACGGATTTTTTTACGGACCCCAATATCAGCAAATGGCGTAACTTGGTTAATGATATTAACGGGCGCATCAATTGGACCGGCTCTACTTATTCAAGGATGGGTTGGAATAGCGCTTGCTCTATTCTTAAGCCAACTACAAATGCTAATTGACTGCTGTGATGGCGAAGTCGCGCGATGGAGAAATACAAAGTCTCCAATGGGAATTTTCTTAGATAAATTAGGTCATTACTTAGCAGAATGCTTAATACCGCTCTGTCTAGGGCTGAGACTGGCTGGTTGGCCAAATGAATCGGTAACAACTTCAATTTACCCTTATTTTGGAGCGCTTCTTGCGATTCTTATATTAATTAACAAGGGTCTAAATGACGCAGTGCACGTAGCAAGAGCTTTCTCGGGGTTAGAGAAAATTCAAGATACCAAGGGAGCCAATCTTCCCGTGAAAGGGCTATTAAGGTCTTTGCGCAAAGTATTTAACTACCTTCCTGCGCATAGGATCTTTCATTCAGTTGAATTCACTATTCTTATCGTAATCTTTGGAAGTTTTGGCCAAGCACTTACGATTGCCCTCGGAATTGCAATCTTTGTCACTTTGGGACATATTACTGCAATTGTAACTTCTTCTAAATTGAGGAATTTGTAAAGATGAAATTTGTTGCAAAAGAGATGTTGCAAGCACTCACCGAATTATTCTCTACCAGAAAATATCGCTTTATCTTATTAGGATTAGTCCTAATTGCAGCGATGATTTCAGTATCCGAGTTAGCTGTTGCAAAACTATTCACACAGATAATTCTGGATGAAGGTACAATAAGCGAGACGATGTTTGCAGTTCTGGTGACATTTTTCTTCCTATTTTTCGGAGTTACCAGGGGTGGACACTTTCTGCAACGCATCTATCGCGTTAGATTTTTTGATAAAGCATTTCAGGCAGCGAAGCGTAAAAAAAGTCTAGCAAAAGAGAATTGGCGTTGGTCACTAGCCTTTGAGCTAACAAATATACTAAGCACATTCACACAACTCGCCGTCGTAATTTTATTCTTTACCTATTTAAATTGGCGATTCGGAGTTATTAACCTCTTAATCGTTCTGGCAGTTTTTCAATTCTACGGCAGACTCTTTCGCCAACAGATCCAAGCGCAACGGGGCTTCGTTGTAGCAAAAAAGAGTAAAACCCCCGTTCCAAATGTTGTGCGGATCGGAACTCGAATCAAATCTGGAGAAACCGGAATTTTGGTATCCAGTATTGCGATGTTAATTCTTTTGGCGCTGCTTATTTACCTCAGCTACATAGGTGATATAAGTAAAGCAAATACAATTGTCCTATTTTTTGGTTTAAGAATGCAAAACTCCAGTTTTGCCAGTATTTCAACCTCTTTAATGAGATTTGCGAGAGCGCGAACCCATAGCGAGTGAGAATCGCGATATATTAAGGGCTATGAATAGTAATTTTCGAACAATTAACATAAGCGAAGATTCGAAAATTTCTGAAATCCTTAGCGCTTTCATCGAAAGTAAAACCGATTTAATCTTAATTGATGAAAAATCTGTATTTAGCCAGCCACATTTAGAACTTCTCACTGATTATCCACGAACTTCCACCACAGCGCTGATAGCTCCGCTTTATGAAGGCGAAATAAGAGCAACCGGCGGAAGAGTAGTAGGAGCATCTTCTGCATTTCATACTGCCGGCGGAGGTAACAGTACTTTTGTTGGCGTCTTGCGACTCTCCCAAAACCAACGAGAAGATGTAATAAAGAGCCTTACCGCGGCAAGCAAATCCGATATTACAGGCAATGCACTCGACTTAATTCTGGTCGCTTTAGTCAGGGCTGGGGTATTCGTTGCTACCGCTGAAGTCTCCTTCGCCCCGTATATCCGCAGCAAAGATCCGCAAGCGAGAGAGAAAATTAAGGCAGAGATTGAATCGCTAAATGAACCCCGGCTTCGCTTAAAAATGGCTAACCGCGCTAATGATGGATTCTACTCAGTCTTTGTACTTCGTAAATTCTCCAAATTATTTACTTGGGCTGCTGTGCGTTTACGAGTTACTCCAAATCAAATAACACTTATCTCTTTCGGTATTGGCTTACTTTCAGCTTATGCATTTAGTCGCGGAGACTTTTGGTCCATTTTTGCTGGAGCGTTACTTCTGCAGTTGAGCATAATTGTCGATTGTGTCGATGGCGAACTGGCGCGATATACACGAAAGTTCTCGCAACTTGGCGCTTGGCTAGATGCGATTACAGATCGCATAAAAGAGTACTTAGTCTTCTTTGGCTTGGCCTACGGTGCAGCAAGAGATGGTCGAGATCTTTGGATTCCCGCAATGGCTATGATGCTTTTTCAGGCAGTTAGACACCTTTCGGATTACAACTTTGCCCGAATGAATAAGCTAAGAAGTACCAAATTGCCAATAATTGACTTTCAATTTGCCAGCGATGGCTTCGTTCCCTTGAAGAAGGCGAAGAAATCGCGGGTGCAATATTGGGCGAAGAAAGCGATTCAATTTCCAATCGGTGAACGCTGGTTGGTCATCAGTGCATCATCTGTAATTGGTGGAGCAGCATTTACCTTCACAATAATGCCAATTTTAGCGGTGATATCCATTGTTCTGGTTTTTAGAGGTCGCATACGTGTAACAAGAAGTTGGGCGAAAGAGCGAGTAAATAAAGAGTTAGTTGATAATCAATTAGATTTCTTTAAGAGCGTCCAATCAAATAATAGGTTTGATTGGCTGACACCATCAATTCTGCGCGCATTTGAAGGAGCGGTGATTATTGGGCTAACGGCAATCGCAGATTTAAATCGCCCAGCCGCATTTTTATTGCTCTTTGCAATTATATACGGGCACTATGACAATCTTTATCGAGCGCTGCAAGGTGAACGTAAACCAAGGTGGCTTTCATCAGCTGGCGTTTTCATCCTAGGCCGACTAGCAACAATTGCGATCTTTATCGCCCTTTCGTGGTCCATAACCCCTTTGGTTTGGTATTTCAGCGCCCTATTCCTGGTGGTGTCATCTATCCAGTGGGTAACAAGTCAAAAGTTAAGAATTGTCTAGATGAGCGAGAAGATTTTAACAATCGGTTATTCCGCACTTGCTAATCGTGTAAAAAACATTACACCGCCAGTCGTAAATCTTGCACATGAGGTATTTATCTCAATACAGGATCCTGAAAAACTTGACCTTGCCCTTCCCAATAACTTTGAGTTTAGATCTGTAAAATCTAACGATCGGGGCGTTGCTAAGAGCCGAAATGTTGTTTTAAAGAACACGAAAACGAAGTACTTACTATTTGCCGATGACGAGATTGTATTCTTGAGCGATGGCATTAAATCCGCGATTTCTTACTTGGAAGCAAATCCAGATTGTGATTTACTTTTGACTCGGGCTATAGATACAAACGGCATGCTGCGTAAGGATTATTCATCTAAAAAAGAGAATCTAACTAAGTTCAATTCTGCCAAAGCGGCAACTTACGAAATGATTGTCAGGGTTGATAGCGTTAGAAACAAGGACGTTGCATTTGATGAGATGTTTGGCGCTGGCGCCGAAAATTACCTAGGTGATGAGTACATTTTTATCACTGACTTGCTAAAAAAAGGTGGCAAGGGGGTTTTCTTACCCTTAACCATCGCCATCCACCCCGAAGAAAGCTCCGGGAGTCGTTGGGGAACCGAGTCAGATTTACGAGCTCGAGCTCAGGTTTTCCAAAGAGTTTTTGGTCGTTACGCCCCGTTTGTCAGAACGGCTTTCTACCTTAAAAATTTCCGCAAATTTGGCGGGTTTAGCAACTTAGCCAAGTTCATTATTAGAAAGGTTTAGTTCGCTCCACCCGGCGGATAGACTTAACTATGGCAACTTTTAAAGTGGCGATCGTTGGCGCAGGCCCTGCTGGCTACTTTGCCGCCCAGGCTTTACAGAACTTACAGAGTGAAGATCTGCAATTTTCGATAGATATGATTGAGCGCCTGCCTACCCCTTGGGGTTTGGTGCGCAGCGGAGTCGCACCGGATCATCCGAAGATAAAGACTGTTTCGAAGGTCTTTGAGAAGGTGGCAACCGCGGGCAACTTCAGATTATTCGGCGCCGTTGAGCTGGGTACAGATATCTCGATCGAACAGCTGCAAGAGAGGTATGACGCGGTTGTTATCGCAACGGGTTCTGCCGTGGGTAAGAAACTTGGAATCCCAGGTGAAGATTTACCAGGATCGATATCGGCAGCCGAGTTTGTGCCTTGGTATAACGCCCATCCAGATTTTCATAGCGTTGACGTGCCGCTAGATGGCCAAACCGCAGTTGTTATTGGGGCGGGCAATGTCGCAATGGATGTGGCTCGAATGTTGGCCTTAGAACCAAGTGAGTTAGATCCAACCGATACTGCAGATCACGCGATTGCTGCCTTGAAGCGATCAAAAATTCGTGAGGTGGTAATCAGTGCTCGACGTGGGCCAGAAAACGCCGCCTTTACCTCACCTGAACTTCGCGAACTTCCAAAACTGGAACACACCAATGTTTTGATCAACAAGTCAGATATTGAAGCGGCGATTACTCGCGCCGGCGACGAGATAGAGAAAGATACTAAAAGCAATCTTGATGCGATGTTACTGATCTCCGAAAAAGAAGCTACCAGCCATGAGCGCACGATGAAATTCCAGTTTTTGGCCACTCCAATCGAAATAAAGGGCGACGGCAAGGTAGAGGAAGTAGTATTTAAAGGGACCGTAAGCGATGAGATATTTTCAATTAAATGCGGTCTAGTAATTACCGCGATTGGATATGAAGCAGCCAGCATTCCTGGAATTCCTTACCAAGCTGGCAAGGTTGTAAATACTGATGGACGAGTTGGC
>JBIJCP010000038.1:0-9967 GCA_044344635.1 Candidatus Planktophila sp.
CCCCAAGCGGGCCTTTGTATTCGATTACCTTTGCTCGTTCCGCTATTGCCATATTCACACCAAGTCTTTTTTTGGCTTCGGCTAGCTCTTGATTTGGATATTCCGTCGTATCAATCAACCAGGTATCAGGACAGCCATCTGTAGATGCATTTGCGGGAACTTGAATAAGGGTTGAAGCAAGAGAAATCAAAACTGCGAAAACAATTCGTCTCATATTCCAAGCCTACGCACTTTAGGAGATATTTCTAAGTAGGTAGTACAGATACCTTCAGGCTCAAAACTAACAACCCGGGGTCTGATTTAGCCCAATGGCAGAGGCAGAGGAGTGAGAGCTTTGCTCGAGCCAAGATGTGTAGGCACGGAAGGAACTGAGTACCTACACGTCGGTTTCAAATCCTCCGGCAGTTATGTATTAATTGTGTATGCATTTGTGTATGCATTCATAATTCATTACTGGATTATTTCTACTGAGTGCGCGATACTTTGAGCACGAACTGGTGCCCCGAGTGGGGGTCGAACCCACACTGGGAGGATTTTAAGTCCTCTGCCTCTGCCATTGGGCTATCGGGGCCATGCGATAAGGGTCAGAGTCTACTTGCTTTTTTAATCACCGAATCCAACGCTTTCTCAGTTAATTTGCCCGTAAATGTGTTCTGTTGGCTGGGATGGTAACTGCCAACTATTTTTCTTTTGATGCCATCTGGGGCAATAAATGTCGCTGTGGCACCGTGTCCAAATTTCGGTTTTGGTTTTGGTATCTCGCATCCTAATTCTGTAAGAGTTATAAGAAGTGTGGTCCAAGCTAAGTTTCCAAGTGCCAGAAATGAACGTGCCGTTGGCATCAGAAGTGCAATTTCATTTGTATAGAAGGGAGCACAAGTGTTTTTCTCTTCGGTACTTGGTTTGTTATCAGGAGGTGCACAACGAACTGCGCAGAGGATGCGTGTATTAATCAGCTGTTGGCCATCATCTTTACTCTTGCTAGTTGCAATTTTAGCTAAACCATTCTTGTGAAGGGATCTATATAACCAATCCCCTGAGGAATCACCAGTGAATACCCGGCCGGTGCGGTTTGCTCCGTGTGCTCCGGGTGCAAGGCCAAGGATTACTAGCTGCGCATTGGCGGGACCGAAACCTGGGACGGGCTTACCCCAGTACTTTTCGTTTTCGTAAGCTTTACGTTTTACAACCGCAACTTCTTCGCGCCATTGCACAAGTCTTGGACACTTCTTGCATTTAACAATTGCTGAATCAAGAAGATCTAGCGATTTATACAAGCGACCAAGCCATTCCATCGAGAATATCTGATTCAGATGCAACGAATTCAGAAGCGCCGGTTGCGCGCATGATGCGCGAGAGAACAAGAGATCCTGCGGAAATTACATCAACGCGTCCTGGGTGCATGTAACCAAGTGCTTCGCGCTCGGCGCGATCCATCTTTATAAATGATTGCGAAACTTGGTGAACTTTCTCTGCTGCAATATGTGAGAGATGAATGGAATAACGATCATATTCAGGAAGATCTAGCGCAGCTGCTGCAACTGTTGTGGCAGTGCCAGCAACAGCGATAAGGGTTTGTGCTTTGGTGATTGGAACGCTCTTTGCCGCTTGCGCGATTGCTTCGTCGATATCTTCTGTTGCCGCGGCTACTTGTCCTGGATCTGGTTGATCACCGGTGAAGTGACGCTCTGACATACGGACACAGCCAATGTTTATGCTCTTAGCTGCGTCAACTGAGTCGGTGCCGAAGACGAATTCAGTGGAACCTCCGCCGATATCGATAACCAGGAATGGCCCATCGGTGGCAGGCAAATCTTTAGTTGCCCCCATAAACGATAGGCGCGCTTCTTCATCTCCTGAGATAACTTCAGGGCGAATTCCTAAACGTTCAAAGACGCCTTCGATAAACAGATCGCGGTTGGTTGCATCGCGGGTGGCACTGGTTGCGCAGAATCTAATCTTTTCAACACCGCGCTTAGCGATCTCGGTAGCAAAGAGATCTACTGCAGCAAGTGTGCGAGCAATGGCATCGGGATGAAATTGGCCGGTCTTGTCAACGCCTTGTCCCAAACGGACGACTTCCATTAAACGAATAACTTCACGAAAGTTTGTGCCATCAATATCTGCAATCAGCAAACGAATTGAGTTGGTACCGCAATCAATAGCTGCTACTCGCATGGCTGCTCTTTCCACCATTCCGGAAGTTTGGATAGCGCTTCATCACCGAGTGGATTAACGTCAGGTCCAGCTGAAAGTGAATGTGCAACTAGTGAATGTAAGCACTTAACTCGATTAGGCATTCCACCGGCAGAAATTCCTTCTACTTCTGGAACATCCATCTTTAACGCTGCGCGCGCAGCTAGGTAATCATCGTGGGCAGCCGCATATGCACCTGCGAGTTCGTGATCGGTGGTCAGGCGTTCATTCATATCTGCCATCAAACCAGTTGATTCCAGCGTTGAAATCTCCGCACTTAAACGCGGACAGGTTGCGTAATAAAAAGTAGGAAAGGGTTCGCCATGGCTTAAGCGCGGTGGAGTTTCAACGACTGCGGGATTACCACAAGGGCAGCGATAGGAAATCGCGTGTACGTCGCGAGGGGTTCTTCCTAGCTGAGTTTCGATGCAATCTAAATCTTTTTGCGTAGCTTTATCGCTCATTAACTACAGGCCAGATTCAGTAACCGATGCAATTAACTTGGTATACCAAGGTGCACCTGCCGGAACTTGTCCGGCAATCTGAGTTTTTTGTGGCTGTGACTTCGTAATATCTGTACCTGTGACTATGTATTGCCGCTCACCTGGCATCACAAAGTGCAGACGCTCGCGTGCCTGTGACTTAATATAATTTGGATCTTGCCACCTACTTAACTCGGCGCGGGCTTTTTCTAAAGCGGTGCGATCTGATGCTACTTGTGATTTTAGTGCGCTGATCTGTGCACGTTGTGTGAAGTAATTTTTGATCGGTGGAGCTAGGGTCAAGGTAAAGATAAAGATGATTGCAATTAGCGCTAGAGGGCGAGCATTTCCACGAGTGCGCCGACGGTTGGATGGACGTCGAGATGATGAATAACTGCGACGTCGGCGGCGCATAGCGAAACCTTTAACTATCCCTGGAAGCGAGGGAAAGCGGCGCGACCTGCATATACGCCACCTTCAGCAAGCTCTTCTTCAATGCGAAGTAGTTGGTTGTACTTGGCAACGCGCTCGGTACGTGATGGGGCGCCAGTCTTGATCTGTCCGCAGTTAGTAGCAACTGCTAAATCAGCAATTGTCACATCTTCTGTTTCACCTGAACGGTGCGACATCATGCTGCGGTAATTTGCACGGTGGGCGAGATCAACTGCATCAAGGGTCTCAGTCAACGTTCCGATCTGATTTACTTTTACCAAAAGCGCATTTGCAGTATCTGTCTCAATACCTTTAGCTAAGCGGATTGGATTGGTAACAAAGAGATCATCTCCAACAATCTGAATCTTTGAGCCGAGTGAGGATGTCATTGACTTCCAGCCAGCCCAGTCTTCTTCATTAAGTGGATCTTCGATAGAAACGATTGGGTATGCGCTAACTAGCTCTGCGTAATAAGCGATCATTTCATCAGAAGAACGCATAGATCCTTCAAACTTGTATTTGCCGTTATCGTAGAATTCAGTTGCAGCAACATCCATGGCAAGTGCGATCTCTTTACCAGGCTTGAAGCCAGCTGCCTCGATCGCTTCAATGATTAGATCAAGTGCAGCGCGGTTGCTATTGAGGTTTGGTGCAAAGCCACCTTCATCACCGACGGATGTAGCAAGTCCACGCTTCTTTAGGACTGCTTTCAAAGCGTGATAGATCTCGGCTCCCCAGCGAAGTGATTCACGGAATGATTCTGCGCCAATTGGAGCGATCATAAATTCTTGGATATCAACGTTTGTGTCAGCGTGTGCGCCACCATTGAGAATATTCATCATTGGAACAGGAAGCACGTGTGCATTTGGTCCACCGATATAACGGAAGAGTGATAGATCGGCAGATTCTGCAGATGCTTTTGCGACAGCGAGAGAGACTCCGAGAATAGCGTTTGCACCTAGACGTGACTTATTTGGAGTGCCATCAAGTTTGATCATCTCGTTATCGATCAGCCGCTGATCTTGGGCATCTAAACCTTCGACCGCTGGTGCTAATTCGTTATTAACAAAGTCAACAGCCTTTAAAACGCCTTTACCTAAGAAGCGCTTCTTATCGCCATCGCGAAGTTCAGCAGCCTCAAATGCGCCAGTTGATGCACCGCTTGGCACGGCAGCGCGTGCTTGTGTGCCATCTTCAAGTTCGATTTCAACTTCAACAGTTGGATTTCCGCGCGAATCAAGAATTTCACGAGCGCCGATTGCTTCGATAATTGCCATTTGGATATCTCCTAAGAATTACTTGTGACTTGGCACGCTCGGCGCTGAGCGGTATAGGGCAATACTACCGTGACTCAGCAGCCTTAATCTGCTCAGCAATTTGGCGGCCATATAGGCGCAGCGCATTTTCCGGGTCGATTTCGTTATCGCGCGCCCATGCGATTATCGATGCCAGCGCTTGGCCAACGCTCTCTTCAGTCGCAGGCTTATCACTTTGATATTTAGGTAGCGATACTTCTACTCTATATTTTTCGGCACGATAGAGAAGTTTTTCAACTAAAGGCAGCGCTGGTTGTGCAAGAGCAACGCCATCAAGTGCTGATGTGCGCCCTTTTTCTTTTGCTTTTATCTCTTCCCAATTATCAATAATTTCTTGGTTACCAGATACTTGCAGACCATTAAAGACGTGTGGGTGGCGGCGAATCAACTTATCGGCAATTGCGCGCGCAACATCTTCAATTGAGAATGGATCTGTCGGATGATCCTCTGCGATTCGGGAATGAAAGTAAACCTGCAATAGAACATCGCCCAGTTCTTCGCGCATACCGTCGCGATCTTTGGCATCAACCGAATCGATAAATTCGTACGATTCTTCAAGTAAGTACTTAATCAAAGATTCGTGCGTTTGTTCAGCATCCCAAGGACAGCCACCTGGAGAACGCAGGCGATCCATTACCTCAACGAGGCGTTGAAGTTCTGAACCTGACATAGTTTTACTTATTTGAAGGTACTACTGCATCGCCAGTTACGTTACTGGCTACAATATCGCCCACTTCGTTATCCCATACTCCATAACGTGGATTAACAGTGACGCCAAGTGATTTAGTTTTAGCAGAAAGCAATTCACCGACTCTTGATGAAACTTCAGCTTCGGGTACGCCAGATTCTGCAAGCGCAGCAGAGATTTGTTCTGAAATTACAGTTGCTCGTACATAGGCATCAAAATCTTGTTTTGCAATTGCAGCATTTACTAAATTCTTTGGAAGTTCAGCTTCGCCACCAACAGATTGAATAAGTTCGGATTTCTTGGCAGTAATTTCGCTAGAAGTTACCTCAATCTTAAGCTCCTTCGCTATCTCATCGAAGGTGTGCATTAAAATCTTGAAGCGCAATTGTCCGCGGTTTAACTCTTCTCCCGTTTCAAGTTGCATCTGTGATGTATCAACTTCGGTGCGCTCTGCTACTACTGAGTCGATGCTGCTTTGAAGTTCGGTCTGAGTGATCTTGAAATCTCCGACAATGGCTGCTTCATTACTTTGCGAGCAGCCCGTCAATAAGAGAGCTGATGCAATTGTCAGTACAGCCAGGATCTTCTTCACGTTGTGCTCGCTTTCGTCATTTGGTCTACGACCTCGGTAACCCAGGTCAGAAGAGAAGTATCCACTATTTCCGCCGCTGGTTTAGACGGGTTCCATGCTGGATTTTTAGGCAATGTAATCAAGGCGGTGCGAGTGGGAGCCTTGTAAATGGAACCTGGGTAGAGACGGGTTAACCGCAATTGGCGCGATTCTGGCAAGGTCAAAGGTGTAAGGCGTAAGAATTTTCCAGTCGCTACTACTTCTCGTATTCCGTGAGATTTAGCTAAGGCGCGCAGTTGTGCTACCGCTAAAAGCGCATTTGCTTCCTCAGGCAGTTCTCCGAATCTATCCAGTAACTCTTCACGGATCGATTGCACATCAGTCGGTTTAGCAACATCTGCCAAGCGACGATAAAGATCTAAACGTAAACGTTCTCCCGGAACATAACTCTCTGCCAAGTGTGCATTGATTGGAAGTTCGACTTTGCATTCGTATACCTCCTCTGCTTTATCAATTATTCCAGTCTTGTAATCGTTAACTGCTTCGCCGACCATGCGCATATATAAATCAAAGCCCACATCTGCAATATGCCCAGATTGTTCTCCACCGAGGAGATTTCCTGCACCGCGAATCTCCAAATCTTTTAAGGCAACGCGCATGCCAGCGCCTAAATCAGTATTTGTCGCAATAGTCTTCAATCGATCGAGCGCAACTTCGGTTAAAGGCTGGTCCGGCGGATAGAGAAAATATGCATAAGCGCGATCGCGACCGCGGCCAACGCGACCACGCAATTGATGGAGCTGGGAAAGGCCAAAGTTATCGGCACGCTCCACAATTAAGGTATTTGCATTTGCAATATCCAATCCACTTTCCACAATTGTGGTGCAGACAAGTACATCAAAGTCACGGTTCCAGAATGCCAATATGACATCTTCAAGTGCGCCTTCACTCATTTGCCCATGTGCAATTCGAATCCGCGCTTCCGGTACTAACTCTTGAATCTTTGCAGCAGCACGATCTATAGATTCAACCCGATTATGAATGTAAAAAATCTGTCCATCCCGTAAAAGTTCGCGATGAATTGCGGCGCGAATCTGCGCATCTTCGGCAGCTCCGACATAAGTAAGAATGGGGTGGCGCTCTTCGGGCGGAGTCGTTATTGTGGACATTTCGCGGATTCCAGTTACCGCCATCTCTAAGGTGCGTGGAATGGGCGTTGCAGACATTGCCAAAACATCGACTGTTGTGCGCATCTTTTTAAGTGATTCTTTCTGCTCTACCCCAAAACGCTGTTCTTCATCTACGACAACTAGCCCTAAATCTTTAAAGATTACATCCTGTGATAACAAACGGTGGGTGCCGATTACAACATCGACGCTGCCAGCTGCCAGATCTGCCAAGATATCTTTCGATTCTTTCGCGCTATTAAATCTCGATAGCCCAGCCACCCTTAATGGGAAGCCCGCATAACGTTCGGCAAAAGTTTTTGTGTGTTGTTGCACCAAGAGAGTTGTAGGCACCAGCACGGCAACTTGTTTGCCATCCTGTGCCGCTTTAAATGCTGCTCTGATCGCAATCTCGGTCTTGCCGTAACCCACATCGCCACAAATAATGCGATCCATCGGATAGGGCTTTTCCATATCGCGCTTTACTTCTTCAATAGTTGATAACTGATCCGGTGTTTCAATATAAGAGAAAGCATCTTCTAGCTCGCGTTGCCAGGGAGTGTCAGGTGAGAAAGCAAAGCCCGGCGAACTTGTGCGCGCCGCATATAGGCGGATTAATTCTCCAGCTATTTGTTTAACTGCCTTTCGGGCGCGGCCTTTGGCTTTCTGCCATTCACCGCTTCCGATTCGGTGCACAGTAGGCGATTCGCCACCAATGTACTTACTAACCTGCTCCAAAGTATCGGTTGGTACAAAGATACGATCGCCAAGTTGACCGCGCTTAGCGGGAGCATATTCAATTACTAAATATTCTCTTGTGATTCCACCGATGGAGCGCTGTACCATTTCTACGTATCTACCAATTCCGTGTTGCTCGTGTACAACAAAATCCCCGGCACGCAGCTCTAGCGGATCTACTGCTTGTTTACGTTTGGAAGGCATGCGCGCGCCATCTTTTGCTGAGGCTTTGCTGCCCGTTAAGTCACGTTCAGTAATAAATAGAATTCGTGCTGAGTCAGATGAAAATCCGTGAGCGATCGCTGATTGGGTAATATGCACCGAAGCCTTTGTCGGAATTGCTCGTAGCTCCGGAACAATTACTACAGGTAGGTCAGCGTTGCGAAAGATCCCCGCATAACGTTCTGCCATACCGTGACCTGCCGCTGAAAAGATTATGGTGAAACCAGCGTCAACCGCACCTTGTAAGGTGCTTATCGTGCGATCTATATCCGCGCGCAGCGGATCAATTGCTTGAAAATCTAAAAAGGATGCAGAGTGATCTAGGTCAGAACCAAAAGGATTGAAGGCGCGCGAAGTAAGTTGGCAGCGCGTGATTTCTGCAATCAAATCTTCCCAAGAAAGATAAGTCGCATCCGTAACAGGTAGCGGAGTTGCTGCGCCAAGGGCTGCGTGTGACCAAGCTGCTTCGAAGAATTCTTCATTCGTCGCAAGTAAATCCATAGTACGCATCCTGATTCGCTCGTCATCTATAAATACAACTTCGGTTCCTTCTGGCATTCGCTGCAAAATAGTTTCAGTGTCATCAACTAAGATCGGAATAAGAGATTCCATTCCTTCAGTAGAAATACCTTGGGCAATCCGATCTAGGATTTCCAGAGCCGCCGGGTATTTCGCTTTAGCGCTTTCAGCGCGTTCTCGGATCTGCGAAGTCAATAACAGTTCACGACAGGGCAAAATTGTTAACTTGCCAACAACCGGTGAGGTAGTGCGCTGGCTAGCAACATCAAAGTAGCTCAACTCTTCAATTTCATCGCCAAAGAAATCAATGCGCACGGGATGTTCGGAAAGCGGCAAGAATAAATCAACTATGCCTCCACGAACGGCAAACTCTCCTCGCTTCTCAACTAAGTCAGTTCGGGTATATGCCAGTTCTGTTAAATCGGTAATTAAGGTAGTTAGATCGACTTCTTTCCCAATTTCTATGCTCTGCAGAGGATGGCTAGCCAAATCTGCAATGAAGCGATGTATAACGGCACGGATTGGCGCAACGACTATTGGGATCTTTTGATTTGGTGAAGCAAGATCAGCCAAGGTGGCTAAGCGCCGCGCAACTGTGTCACTGCGCGGGCTTAAACGCTCGTGGGGCAAAGTCTCCCAAGCAGGAAATTCCAGAACTCTGTTATGTAATTCGCGGAGTTCGGTTGCTAAATCTTCAGCGCCACGACTAGAGCTAGTCACAATCAGCAGCGGTGACTCTTCTGCGACTTTAGCAAGTAAGAATGGATAGGTTGATGCCGGAGCAATTACTTTCTTAGAATCGTGCAGGCAAGATGCGACAGCGCTTTCACCGCCGACCAATTGCACCAATGCACGCATTTGCCTACCTATCCTCACGTGGAAAAGCCGTTTGGCCCCGTTCCCAAAAGGGAGGGGGCTTGATGTTCCAAGTCTAACGCGCATATTTGCGTATCAAAGACGTGTGTATTCCTGAGAGGATATGCCAGTGACGCAGAGCCCATTTGATGCAAATAACATCGCAAGTGATGACGCGATCTTGCGCAGCGATGTACGTAAACTCGGTGATCTCTTGGGGCAATCGCTAGTTCGTCAAGAGGGCCAAGCGCTTTTAGATCTAGTTGAATCTGTTCGTAAAGCAGTACGTGAAGGCGGCGGAATCGAATTACTGGAAAAGCTCTCAGTAGAAGATTCAGTACAACTCGTTCGCGCATTTAGCACCTATTTTCATTTAGCCAATGTGGCAGAACAAGTCCACCGTGCGCGCGTACTTGCGCAATCACGCGCAGCGGGTGGCTCTTGGTTAAGTCGCGCCATCGATAAAATCGAAGCGGCATATAAAGCCCAAACCCCTGGCCATGAATTTACCCATCAGCAATTAGAAGCTTGGATTAGCGAGTTAATGGTGCGCCCAGTATTTACTGCGCATCCGACTGAAGCCGCACGCCGTTCTATTTTAAATAAACTAGGTGAAGTTGCAAAGTTGTTGGATCAAGATTTAGATCCCCGCCAAAATGAACGTCTTGCCGAAACCGTTGATCTCTTATGGCAGACCGATGAATTGCGTTTAGATCGCCCTGAACCGCTCGATGAAGCGATGAACGCGCTTTATTATTTAGATGACCTGGCCCGCAATACTG
>JBIJCP010000146.1:0-2698 GCA_044344635.1 Candidatus Planktophila sp.
CTCGCAACGGTGAAGAGTTAGAAATTTATGGAAAAAAGTTTGTGATTTCCGCAGGCTCGGTAAATACCGCTGCCCTACTGTTGCGATCTGATGTTGCTAATTCTTCTGATCAAGTCGGACGTAATTTTATGATGCATATCAATAGCCATATCGCTGCGGTTGATTTGCGCCGCAAGAACGATGTAACTTTCCAGAAAACGCTCTCTTTCACCGATTGGTATCTTGATGGCGGAAAAGGGTATCCACTTGGCGCAGTTCAGTTAATTGGAAAAGTGCAAGGAATTATGATGAAATCTTTTGCCAAGCGCGTTCCGCTTCCGCTACTTAATTACATTTCTGACCATAGCGTTGAATTTGTGGTTATGAGCGAAGATCTGCCGCGCCCAGAAAACCGCGTAACTATTACTGAGAATGGGTCTATCAAGATCGCTCGTCGCGCAGTTGGAATGAAGACACATATGGAACTGCTACGCCGCTCCAAGAAGGTTTTGCGTAAAGCTGGCTACCAAGGAATCTTTAGACAGCCTTTTGATATTTCAATGAACTCACATCAATGTGGAACAACGGTTGCGGGTAATGACCCGCGCACCAGCGTGGTGGATGGTTACTGCCGCAGCCACGATCACCATAACCTTTATTTGATCGATGGCGGATTCTTCCCATCTTCAGCGGCAATGAATCCAGCGTTAACTATTGCTGCACAAGCTTTACGTGTTGTTGCTGAATCTGATCTTGCAAAGGTTTAGTTAATTCCTAAAACCTTAATTAGCTCATCGCTTAAATCTTTCGGATCTACATCAACATTGGTCCAATACTTGATAGCAATCACCGCTTGATTAACCACCATACCTAAACCTTGCAGGGTTATTGCTCCGCGTTTTGCTGCTTCGGTGAGAAAATAAGTCTGTGGTGGATTTACGATGACGTCCGCCGCCAACATTCCGGGGCGAATCGAATCAAAGTTGATATCTTGTCGTCCTTCAGTATTTATCATTCCCATTGAAGTTGAGTTGATGACTACATCGGAATCTGACGGAATCTCATAAGTCGAATTCCATTCCACAAATTCAGCGTTGGCTTTAGTTTTATCATTTAACAGAGCCGTGAGACCCTCTCCACGAGCGCGTGAACGGTTTACAACGTAGAATTTTTTTGCCCCCGCTAAAGCCAACTCCACCGCTATTGCACGCGCAGCACCCCCTGCTCCCAGTAGAACAATGGTTTTACCTGCAGCTGGGGTGATCTCTAGAAATGATTTAAGGAAACCTTTCCCATCGGTATTTTCACCAACTAATTTGCCGTCGCGATTTACTGCGCAATTAACAGCGCCAATCAAAGAAGCAGATTCTCCGAGGCTATCTAGGTACTTAATTACTTCGACTTTATGCGGGATAGAGCAGTTAAAACCCCTCCAATTCATCGCTTTTGCCCCCGCCACAGCCTCTGCCAGCTGGTCTGGGTTCACTTCACAATTTATGTAGCGGTAGTGCAAGTTATTGGCCTTATACGACGCCTCAACCATTGCCACCGTTGGATTTGAGTCAGATCCTTGTGAAAAGCTACCGGTTAACTCGTCGAGGAAAGATCCGCCGATATCCATTGTCATGTTCAGACCTTATCGCGCAAGTTATGATCAGCCAATGACCACGGGATTTTTACAACGGATCGCATCTGCGCCTATTTCTTGGGGAATCTGCGAAGTACCCGGTTGGGGCGCGATGTTGCCAACTAAACGAGTGCTCTCTGAAATGTCCAGCCTTGGTTTTCCCGCAACCGAACTTGGTGCTCCAGGGTTTTTCTCCGATGATTCAGCAGAACTTAAAGATCAGTTAGCTGAATTTAAGATGTCAATGATCGGTGGTTTCACGCCAGTTGTCTTGCATGATAAATCGCAGGAGAAAGCCACTCTTGAAATGGCGCTTAAGACCAGTAAGAAATTTCAAGAGATCGGTGCCACCCATTTTGTTTCATCACCGGTACAGAGTTGGGACTGGGATAACCCGAAAGAGTTGTCCAAAGATGAAGTTACTCAATTCTTTAAAGTGCTTGGCCAAGTAGATCAGATTTGTAAAGACCACGGACTTGTTCAAGTAGTACATCCGCACTTGCAAACTGTTGTGGAAACTAAGAGAGATATTAACCGTGTAGTAGAAAACTCAAATGTGATGTGGTGTTTAGATACTGGGCACATGACAATCGGTGGGCAAGACACGGTTGAGTTTGCAAAGAAGTATGCCAGCCGCGTTGGCCACGTGCATTTGAAAGATGTAAATATGAAAGCGGTGCCACCGGTACTTGCTCGTCAACAGAGCATTATGGAAGGTGTGCAGCAAGGGCTGTTTACTCCGCTAGGCAAAGGAGATGTTCCGATTCTTGAAACCATTTTGGCGCTCGAAAGCGTTGGCTATCAAGGTTGGTACGTCATTGAACAAGATATCGCCATTACTGGCGCAGCACCTGGAGTTGGAGAAGGTCCAATCACCGGCATGAAAGAATCCGTGGATTACTTACATAACATTGTTGCACCAGCTGTAGCAAAGTTAATATCAAAATAAGAAACCAATAAGGAGCAAAAGTGTCTGATATTCGCGTAGGAGTAATCGGTGTAGGAATCATGGGCGCAGGTCATGCCAGATATATAACCGACTCAGTAGATGGCGCTGTTGTGACCGCTTTCTTCGATCTTGACGCTGCGCGT
>JBIJCP010000039.1:0-9965 GCA_044344635.1 Candidatus Planktophila sp.
GGCTATGCCAAGTACAAGAAGTTGCCTGCTGCAAAGCTCGGTGTCCTTGTTAGCGGACTCTTCTTCCTACTAGGTGGGATCTATATAGCGCTCGGCTTCTGGGTAGACCTCGGCGCACTGCTCCTTGCAATTACCTTGATACTAGCTGCAGTTATCTTCCATAACTTCTGGACTGAGACAGATGCGACCGCAAAGCAGAACGAGATGACTGCTTTCATGAAAGATCTGGCCCTTGCTGGCGCAGCGCTAATCATCTTCGCACTTATCTACAGTGGTGCAATTTCAGCAGATGCTTTCGGTCCTCATATCGGAAATATCTCTTTCTTTAACAATTAATTAACAAAGCACGAAATGGCCTCCCGAAAGGGGGGGCCATTTCTATTTACCAGATCGACCAACCGCCATCGACCAAGATATCTGTACCAGTAATCCACTTACCGGCATCGGATGCAAGAAGCGCGCACGCTCCCTTGATATCTTCCGCCAATCCAGTACGGTGAAATGCATTCATAGTTCGAAACTTTTCCGCTTGAACCTTGTCAGTTAACTCATTAGGGATCTGCCCTGGACAGATACAGTTGACGCGCACGCCGTGGGGTGAATACTCCGCAGCCAGGGCTTTAGTTAGCGCCAGCGTTCCTGCCTTCGCGGCGACATACGGCGCCCCAGATCTTTTAAAGGTCTCATTGTAAATTCGCGGATCACTCGCAAGTCGAGATGCGATAGAGCCGAGAGCAATGATTGAACCGCTCTTTTGGGCGATCATTACCCGGCCAGCAGCTTGCGCACACATATATGTTGAGGTGAGGTTTTTCTCTAACGTCCACCGAAATTCATCTACATCAGCATGTGGTGGATGGGCGGTGGTATTGCTGCCACCTGCGTTGGCTACAAATACATCGAGTCGCCCTTCTCGTTCCATAACTTGATCGACAAGTGAATTTATGCTCTCCTCAGCGGTTACATCGCAAGCAAGCGCTGTTACATTCAATGAACGCGCGCGCATTGCTGCAGCTGTTTCTTCGCAGAGTTCTGCGCGACGAGAAGCTATGTAGACGTGGGCACCGAGCTCGGATAACGCTTCGGTGAAGGCGCTGCCGAGATGAGTTCCACCGCCAGTGACGATCGCAACGCGGTCTTTCATCGAGAAGAGATCTGTCATAGATCGATTAGTCATATCAACCGCCGTTCCTGTTTATAAATCTCTATATTCCTCCATCAAAAGAGCATGTGGTGGCAACGCGCCCAAACCCTTAACACTCAAATCTGCTTTCGGTGAGAAGATTAAACAGTGGAGACCGTACTCGCGTTAATCGCCGGTGGATTTATCGGCGCTGCACTCGGCTTAGTTGGCGCCGGTGGAGCAATGCTTGCGGTCCCGATTCTGATGTACGGCTTTGGCTTAGATCCCAAAGCTGCAACTACTGCAGCACTCGCCGTCGTATTACTTGCCGCGCTATCTGGCTTAATTCCAAAGATACAAAAAAAGCAAGTTCTTTATCGCGACGCCTTTGTTATCTGGGGTATCGGTTTAATAACTAACTTAGGCTTTTCATCCATTGTTGAGCAGATACCGGATGCGGTAATTACAACTGGATTTGCTGGCGTCTTAATCTTGGCAGGTGTTTCGATGTTGCGGCCACCTAAGTTAGATGAACAGAAGCGAATGCCACTTCCGGTATTGGTCGTTTTATCATTGTTCATCGGAACCATAACTGGACTATTTGGTATCGGTGGCGGATTCCTTGCGATTCCAGTATTAGTTCTTTACTTTGGAACTCCACAAATTGTGGCCGCGGGAACTTCGCTTTTGATTATCTCCATAAACTCGCTAACCGCTTTCGTTGGCCATCGCTCCCAATGGGCCGATGTTCAATGGCACATTCCAATTCTGATGGGCGCATCCGCCATAGTCATTGCCCAAATTGCATCACAGTTTTCCCATAAGACTTCGCCAGTTCTTTTGCGACGAGCATTCGCCTATCTGCTATTTACGATTTCGCTCTTTACTATCTTTAAAACCTATTTTTAAGCTTTTTAATTCTTAATAGCACGCGACATAAAACCGGCTAGAACTAGCATCAGTACCGGATAAGCCATTCCGACTCTAAGGTTTGTGTATTCGGCGATTAGCCCTGTAACTGAAGGTCCAAAGAAAAACCCAGCGATCCCAATTACTCCAACTCTAGAAATTGCTACAGCCGGTGCCATTCCTGGTGTCTTGCTAGCGGCCAGAATGAATGCCGGAAACATAGGTCCAATGCCCAGGCCTGCGGCAACGAAGCCGATATTTACAATGATCAAAGCTGGGATTGGGTACGAGTCTGACATTGGAATCGCTATCGCAATCGCAATTCCCCAGATGCCTCCACCAAAATAACCACCAAGTTTTACCAGGCGTGCTGGACCAAAGTAGTCAAGGGCGCGATCGCCTAAGAAACGGCTTACGATCATGGCGAGTGCAAATGAAGCAAATGCCGATGCATAAACTCCTTTTTCGTATCCCATCTCATCTCGCAATAAAATTGCACCCCAATCGCTAGCGGCGCCTTCACCAATCAGGCTTGCCATCAATCCAAATCCCAAGAACCAAAGTGGCATAACTGATTTACCTAATAACGGAATCTTTGACTCGTGTTCTTCTTCGCCCTTATGCCCATCAATGCTTGAAGGAAGTAAGTAATAAGCCGCGATTAAGTATGCAAAGACCGATACGGCAGCAATTGCGATCAAATTAGCCTGTGGTGAAACATGGCGAGTAATCAGCCCGCCTACAACCGTGGTTAAAAATGCTCCAGTACTCCACATTGCGTGAAAGGAAGACATATAGCGTCGTCCCAAGATTTTTTCAATGACAGTTCCTTGAAAGTTGTAACACATATCAATCAGTGCGTAACCGAGCCCCATTGTGTACAGCGCTATAAAAAGAGAGATGGCATTTGTTGAAAGTCCCATTCCGGCTAAGCCTGCCGGCATAATAAAAACGCCAAAGAAAATTGTGCGTTGTGATCCGTAGGTATGCATAAATCGGCCTGCTAGTTGTGCCCCAGTTACCGAACCAAATGCACTTCCCAATAAAACAAATCCAAATGCACCATTTGAAAGTCCGATGGCATCTTTGATTTCCGGGATCCTTGGAACCCATCCCATAGAAACTATTCCCAGCAAGAGGAAACAGATCCACAGAGAATTTCGCGCTAATTTGGCGCGATGAATTTGGTCAAGTGAGCCGCTAGACATTTGCCAAGGGTATCCTGCAACCATGGATGGCATCTTAGAAAAGGCAGCGGTAAAACGTTTTATTCAAGCCGCCTCAGATCTTGGAGTAAAGGGAGAAGTAACCGTTCTTTCAGAAACTGCCCGAACCGCAATTGATGCAGCAAATGGTCTTGGAATTGAAGTCGGCCAAATTGCATCTTCGCTAATCTTCAAATTGCCCTCTGGCAATCCACTCTTGATTATCACCAGCGGCCGCCATCGCGTTGATACAGATTTAGTTGCGAAGAATTTAGGGATCGCTGATCTGGGTCGTGCTGATGCAAATTACGTCAAAGAAGTTTCTGGATATTCAGTGGGAGGCGTTGCGCCTATCGGGTGGATTAATAAGCCCGAATTAACTTTGATTGATCAAGCGCTAAATGACTATGAAGTTGTCTGGGCTGCCTCAGGACACCCTCACGCGGTTTATCCAACTTCATTTGCTGAACTAATCAAATGCACCGGTGCGACACCGATGGTTGTTGGAGATTAGCTAAGTAGTTCAGAAAGTAACTTCTCTACTCGCAATTTAATCTCATCTCTAATCACACGAACCGGCTCAATTCCCTGTCCAGCAGGATCATCAAGTACCCAATCTTCATACCGCTTTCCAGGATAGAACGGGCAGACATCGCCACAACCCATGGTGATAACCGCATCTGACTCTTGTACAGCCTCAGGTGTTAAAACTTTTGGAGTGTTATTTGCGATATCGATTCCGACTTCGGCCATCGCTGCAACGGCAACTGGGTTAATGGAATCTTTTGGAGCAGAACCCGCAGAGAGTACTTCAACGCGCCCCTGCCCAAGCTCGCGCATAAAACCTGCCGCCATTTGTGAACGGCCGGCGTTGTGTACACAGACAAAGAGAACAGTTGGCTTGCTCATTTACTTCTCGTTTCTAGTCTTTGCCTTGGTTTGTTGAAGTTAAAAACTTGGTTAACCCAATGCCTGCGATGGCACCGATAATTTGTGCTGCGACAAATGGCAAGACAGATGCGGGGGCAATGCCAGCGAATGAGTCAGAGAGTGTTCTTGCCACAGTTACAACGGGGTTGGCAAAGCTAGTTGATGAAGTGAAGAAGTAGGCGGCAGAGATATATGCGCCAACGAGAACTGGGATCTTTGCTTCGCTCTTTTGCGCGATAGCGGTGAAGATAATAAAGACTAGGCCAGCGGTGGCGAGAATTTCGCTAACAAAGAGATTTGATCCAGTTCGATCTTTCTGCGAGATCTCGATTATTGGTAAGTTAAATATGAAATTAGCTAGCACCACCCCAGTGACTGCCCCAATTAACTGCGCCGCAAGGTAGGCAGCGGCGAGAGGCGCTGTGATGGTCTTTTTAAATAGCGCAACTGTGGTCACAACTGGGTTGAAGTGAGCGCCGCTAATCGGCCCCAATAAGGTAATTAGAGTGTAGAGAATTAGACCGGTTGCCGCAGAGTTGATTGCTAGCTGCACTCCAACATCTTTTGAGAGGTTTGTCGCCATTACACCTGAACCGATTACAACGAGCAATAAAGTAGCGGTGCCGATGACTTCGGCAAGTATTCGTCTCAAATTCACTCCCCAATCATCGGGTATAGATCAACAGGTAATACCTTGCGGCACGGAGTAATATCTGAATTTAAGATGAACCTTTCATTACAACTCTTCCCATCTGAGGCAACTGATGCGCCTTATATCGTGATGCTTCACGGATTGGGCTCGGCCGCAACCGCTTGGAAACCTTTGACTCCATATCTGCAGCCTCATTACAACGCCATCACCGTTGATCTTCCTGGGCATGGAAAAACGCCTCTAAATAAATCACATCCGATGGATCCGCGTTCTTTGGCCAAATTGGTTGTCCAAGAAGTTGAACGCCAATTTAACGTGACCAGGTTTGATTTAGTTGGAAATTCTTGGGGCGGGTGGATCGCACTCGAACTCGCCGCCGAACATCCGCAATCTGTAAGGAGCGTTGTCGCCTTGGCGCCGGCAGGCTTCTGGCTAGCCACCTTTGTGCAGAGTTTTTCAGGAGTGTCAGCACTTCGTTTTTTGGCGAGAAGTTCTGCGGCGATAGCGCCGGCATTTTTAAAGTACGAGTGGGCGCGCAAATCAGGTTTTGAGAGAGTCAGTCCGCGCTGGCGAAATTTCTCCTCCGAGCTTTGCTCAGATGCAACGCTTGCAATTGCTAACTCCCCTGGATATGTACCAGGCTCAAATGCGATGGTGCAGAAACGTTTTGATTCCAAAATAGATCCTGCTATTGCGGTAACGATTATCTTTGGGGATAGCGATAACACGCTTCCTGCGACAGCTTGCCAAGAGCGCACTATGGCGCCAGCGCACTCAAAGTGGAAGATCTTTGAAGAGTGCGGTCACGCACCAATGTGGGATCACCCACAGGAAGTGGCAGCAGAAATCTTTGCCGCAGCTGGTGTAAGTAAATGAGTAACGATCTCGTCACAGTTATTTACTTCTGGAAAATTAGAGAGCGCAAAGTTGGATTTGCGCTCTTGCACATGGCTTTAGATCGTCGCGTAATTCGTAGATTTAAAGGTGTGCGCTTTGCAAAAATGCTCGGAACCGGAAAAGGGGAAACCTTTACCCCGCGTGATGCCGACGCCCAGCGTTGGGGCGCGCTGGCAGTAATTGAGAAATCTCAAATTGATGCGTTGGATAATTCCAAAATTGTTAAGCGTTGGCGTAAAAATAGCGCCGATGAAGTTAGATACTTACTCGATCCCATTTCATCGCATGGCCTTTGGGCGAAGGTAAATCCCTTTGATTACGAGAAAAGCGCCGGAACAGGTCAAGTCGTCGCCATAACCCGCGCCCGAATTAAATGGGCGCAGAACCTGCGCTTCTGGAAAGCAGTCCCACCGGTTACATCCAGCCTGCATTCATCACCGGGTTTACTAAAGACAATCGGCATTGGCGAGGCACCAATCGGATTGCAGGGAACTTTTTCTCATTGGCAGACAGGTGCAGACCTTCGTAACTTTGCCTATAAAGGCGCGGCCCACCAAGAAGCGATCGCGGCGACTGAGCGATATGCCTGGTATGCCGAAGAACTCTTTGCGCGCTTTGCGGTGCGCGAAATCCGCGGTTCGTTTGAGTAATTAGCGGTTTCTACTAAAGGGATTACTAGGGCAGACTTAGCCTATGTCGATCCGTCATTACAACCCGCGCCGGCGTCAACGACGCGGTATCTCGGATCGCTTACGCCTTTTCCTATATTTGATTCTCTCTGGTGCGCTACTTCTACAAGTCTCATATCCGTTGCTAGATGGTGAACCACTTCGCGTTGTAACTATTGCAACTGTTTATTGGGGCGCAGCAGCAATGGCGCTTCACGCGCTGCTGTCATTTGGCGCACGTTATGCGCTGACTTATCTGGCAATCTCACTCACCTTTGGATTCTTTATTGAATTACTCGGTGTATCTACTGGTTGGCCTTTTGGCGTTTACGAATACGATCCATCGCTGGGCGCGCAATTAACTAGCGTTCCGCTAGTTGTTCCCTTTGCGTGGGCGATGATCGCACATCCGATTTTATGTGTTGCAAGGCGCGTCACCAAAAACTGGGTCTTTCTCTATGGTGGATTTGGAATGATGGCTTATGACTTATTCCTCGATCCACAAATGGTTAGCGGCGGTCGCTGGACTTGGGAGGTAACTGGCGCACACGTTCCATTTATGCCAGAAATTCCGTTGTCGAATGCCTTTGGTTGGTTGTTATCTGGAATGGCTTTGATCGCGATGCTCCACTTGGCGCTCCCCCGCGAACGCAGAAAACAGAGCGCGAGTTACACCGCAGTCGATATCTTCTTAATCTGGACTTGGTTTGGTGGCGTTATCTCAAATCTCTTCTTCTTTGATCGCCCTGGAATAGCGTTTCTATTCGGTGCTTGCTTTGGTCTCTTCCTGGCACCATATCTTTTCTCGCGCTGGCTCGGGCGCCCTTAAATATTTAAACGTGCTTACTAACTTTATATTCTTTGTTGCACTTATTTTGCTCGCGTTGGCGATCGCCAATTTCTTTACTATTCGCCGCCCGTCAGCTGCATCTGAGCGCAGAGAGAGCGTCAGCGTTCTGATCCCGGTGCGCAATGAAGCGGAAAATATCGCTGACTTGGTACTCACCCTGCAAGCACAGCAGTTCTTGGCTCAGCCAGAGATTATCTTTATAAATGACTCTTCCACTGATGAGACCTCAAAGAAATTGCAGGAAGTGATTGATGGTGGAGCGCAGATCAAAGTTATCAACGCCCCCGGCCTTCCGAGCGGCTGGATGGGTAAACCTTGGGCGCTACAGCAAGGATATTTGCAGGCTAAGGGTGAGATTGTCGTGACTCTCGATGCCGATGTCCGCTTAACTCCAACTGCAATTTCTCAAGCGATCGCGATGCTAGGTGAGCGTTCATTTATCTCACCATATCCAAAGCAGATTGCGAAAACGCTAATCGAGCGTTTAATTCAACCTTTACTGCAATGGTCCTGGATGAGCACAGTGCCATTGCGTATTGCCGAGAAATCCTCACGGACTTCACTCGCTGTAGCAAATGGTCAATTCTTTGTAGTCCGTAAGAGTGCGTTAAGCCAGATCGGTGGATTTACCGCAATCGCCTCTGAAGTGCTTGATGACATTGAACTTGCGCGGGCGCTAATTAAATCTGGGGCACGTGGTGGAGTTGCTGATGGTTCTGCACTTGCTCAGACCCGGATGTATAAGAACTTTGCCGAAGTAAGAGCTGGTTACGGAAAATCTCTCTGGAGAGCATTTGGTAGTAAGAGCGGCAGCGCTGGGGTAATTACTTTTCTCTTTGCAACCGGCATAGCCCCAGTAATTTCCTGGTTTGCGGGAAACCCACTTGGATTCTTAGCCTATGGATTTATCGTTATTACCCGCTTGCTCAGCGCTAATCGTTCACGTGGGCGAGCCCTGGATGCGCTGCTCCATCCAATTTCCTGCGCTATCTTGATCTATCTAATTATCTATAGCTGGCGCGCACGCGGAGTTGTGGCGTGGAAAGGTCGCACGCTATGAGTAAAGCTAACTCCAATAAACCTGCAGTGGCTGTGATCGGTGCGGGCATGGGTGGAATGGCAACTGCGGCTCGTTTGGCGAAAGCCGGCCACCAAGTAACTGTCTATGAAGCATCTGATCGCCACGGCGGTAAATGCCGCACCGAATGGATCGGCAATTACGCATTCGACACCGGACCATCTTTACTAACTCTGCCTGCGGTTTATCGTGATCTCTTTCAGCGCACTGGCGATGTTTTGGGTCGAGTTTTGGAGTTAATCCCAGTAAACCCATCTTTTGATTATCGCTTTGCTGATGGAAAATCCGTGAAGTTCGCCAATCTTTCGCGCAAGGAAACGCTGGCGGCTATCACCGAATCTCTCGGCGCTCCAGCAGCTCAAGAGTGGGATCGAGTTATGCGCAAAGCAGAAGCGATGTGGGATGTTTCGCGTGAGCCCTTTATCGAATCAGAGTTGCGTTCTATCGCCTCCCTTTTAAAGCGACCAACGCTGCTTCGTGACTTGCGAATTATTGCGCCCTGGAAATCGCTACGCGATTTAGAGATAAAGGATCTGCGCCTTCGGAATATCTTGGATCGTTACGCCACATATAGCGGATCAGACCCCCGTGTTGCACCAGCTGTCTTGGCTTCGATCGCCTTTGTCGAAGAGGCTTTTGGCGCCTGGCATATAAAAGGTGGCGTTGGAAAGTTAGCTGATGCGCTCTACCAACGATGCTTAGATCGCGGCGTTAAATTCGAATTTAACAGATCGGTTGTATCGATTAACCACGATACCCATCACGTAACCGGTATTTCGCTAAGCGATGCTCGCACCATCGACTATCAAGTAATCGTTGCCAACGCCGATGCCTCAATGGTCTACAACAAATTGATTACCGGCAAGGTAGCAAAGTTAAAGCGCACGAGAAAAAATCTCGCTAAAGCAGAACCTTCACTTGCTGGTTTCTCGCTCCTTCTTGGACTTGCCCCTACGGATAAAACCACGGGTTTATCGCATCACAACGTCTTCTTTCCAAAAGATTACGATCAAGAGTTTGAAGATATCTTCAACCGCAAAGTGCCCGTTGCAGACCCAACAATTTATATTTGTGCACCAAAGGATGATGCAATGGTTAAGCACCCAGGTCACGAAGCCTGGTTTATCTTGGTTAACGCACCGCGCCATGATGAAAGTGGCGCAGATGGATTTAACTGGAGCGATAAAGAGCGCAACCATAGCTATGCCATGAAAATCATTGACTCACTGGAAGTGCAAGGCATCTCAATTCGCGATCGCTTAGAAGTTTTAGAGATTCGTACCCCGGCAGATTTAGAACGCTCTGTTGGTGCGCCTGGTGGAGCAATTTATGGAACATCTAGTAATGGTGCACGCTCGGCATTTATGCGCGCCAAGAATCGTTCACCGCTTAGCGGCTTGTATTGCGTTGGAGGTACTGCTCACCCGGGTGGTGGCTTGCCGCTAGTTGGGCTAAGCGCCGAAATCGTTGCGGAAGCTATTGCGGGCAAAGCGAGCCACTAAACCAAAACTAATCACCTGCAAAATGGCGAGAATTGCTAGAGATAAATCAACTAATTCAAGTCCGAGAGCGTAAGAAACTAGCGCGATAAAGATAAAGCTGGCACGTACTGGTCGTTCTGCCGGAGTTACGATTCCTAAATCTGAAACCCCT
>JBIJCP010000040.1:0-9944 GCA_044344635.1 Candidatus Planktophila sp.
GGGACCTTTCACGCTGCGGCTAAGCGACAGAAAGCAATTTTTGCGATTGGACCAATCCTGGAACCGGTAATTGAGAAACTTACTGCGCGAATCGCGGTCAGCGAGGCGGCGCGTTCGACCCTAACTGAACATCTGGAAACTGATGCTGTTGTGGTGCCCAACGGAATATATGCAGATCGTTATCGTGATGGCGAAGTGCGAGATGAGTGGAGTGGCAATGCATTGGGCTTCATTGGGCGTTTTGAAGAACCGCGCAAAGGCTTGTCGGTCTTACTGGATGCGCTCCCGATAATTTCGCGATTTGCTCCCGATGTCAGAGTTTTAGTCGCCGGACCAGGTGACAGTAAAGAGGTACAGGATCAGATCGATCCACAATTGCTACATCGCTTTGAATTTCTCGGCCGCATCAGCGAGAAAGAGAAAGCGGATTTTCTCTCTTCGGTCGCTTTATATATTGCGCCTAATACTGGGGGAGAATCCTTCGGAATAATTCTCGCCGAAGCTCTCGCTGGCGGAGCCGCCGTTGTAGCTAGCGATATTCCAGCCTTCCAATCGCTCTTGGGTAATGGCGAATATGGAGCGCTATTTGAATCGGAGAACCCTCAAGATCTGGCTAAGGTGGTGATCGAACTTCTGCGTGATCAGGAGAGGCGCAAAGAGCTAGCCCAAAGAGGTAAGGCATATGCACAACGTTTTGATTGGGACGTCGTTGCGGAAGATATATTTTCAATTTACGAAATGGCGCTAGTAGGCAGCAAGGGCGTTACCCTTTCATCAGAGAACCGCGCGTGGAATCGCTTCTTGGGTCGGGAAGGTAATTAATGGAGAAATATTTTCTTGTCGCTCTATTCGTTATCTTTGCGCTTTGGTACCTTTCCTACTCGGCTACCCGCCTAGATCGGTTACATCATCGCGTTGAAACTAGTTGGGCTAACCTCGATGGCTTACTGCAGCGCCGGGCAGCGGTCGCACTAGAAATCGCTAAGAGTGATCTCGCAGATCCGGCTTCTTCTCTGCTCTTAACTGCCGCCGCCCATCAAGCTCGTGATGCTCAGATGCAGAGTCGATCGCAAGCCGAAAGTGGGCTATCAGGGGCGCTCGGCCTTCTTCTCAACGATGGCCATTTAGTTGACGGTGTAATTGAAAAGGATTTGTTACGCGAACTTTCCGAGCTAACTGACAAGATTCGCGTTGCTATGGCGCTACACGTCGACGCCGTGACTAGAACGCAAATGGTGCGAGAGAAACCAGTCTTTAAGATATTCCGACTAGCAGGAACCGCTCCGTTACCAGTTACTTACGAGTTCGAAGCTGATGTCCTCTAGAAAAATTCTGGTAAGTGGCGTGGGATTGGTCTCGATAGCCATCGTCGCCCTTGCACTCATTAACCCGCTGGCATCTGAAAAAATTGGATCACTTATGCCAGATGTGAAAAAAGATGAGCCACGAAATTCATTGAGCGGTCGTATCGGAAGTGATGGTCCAATTTTGGCGGTGAAGATCGATGACTCCGCCGCTGCGCGTCCGCAAGCTGGTTTAGAGGATGCTGACATTATTTATATTGAACAAGTAGAAGGCGGGCTAACTCGATTGGCTGCGATCTTTAGTTCTAAAATACCTGAAGTGATCGGCCCGGTACGCAGCGCACGAATCTCTGATTTAGAAATATTAGAACAGTTTGGAAGAGTGGCATTTGCCTACAGCGGTGCGCAATCAAAGTTGCTTCCGGTGATAGCCGCCGCAAATCTAGAGAATCTTGGAGCGCAACGTCAGTCGCCTGTGATTTATTCGACCGATCCTCTGCGCAGATCACCGACTGCGATGATGTTACAAGCCCAGAAGTTGATGGCAAATGTCGCCGAGGCGCAATTGCCGGTAGCAATCTCCAAATCAGTTGGTTGGAGTTTCGGAGATAGACCCGATACAGGAACAGCGATTACCTCGGGGAAGGTTTCTTGGCCAGCAACTTCATATGAAGTAAATTGGTCGACCACAGAAAAGCGTTGGCTCCTGTCTCAGAAAGGAGTGGCTAATGTCTCCGCTGCCGGAGTTCATTTGGGACCCACCACATTTGTTATTCAGTTAATATCTATAACTGATTCCATTTATCGCGACAAGGTTGGAGGCGTAACACCATTTTCAGAAACTATCGGAACAGGTAAAGGTTTCATCCTCCGCAATGGCCGAGCTATCGACGCGACCTGGAGTCGTCCAACTGGGGACCAGGGCACCACGTGGAAAACGCTAGATGGCGAAGAAATCAAATTCGCTCCTGGTCAGATATGGATCGCGCTAACGGATAAAGAGCCAGTATTTACGCCTGTTGCAGTGATAAAGAACGAGGATGCGACCGCGCCAGACTCAAAGTAGTATTGAGCCAAGGCTTTCAAAGCTTTAGCTAATTCTTGAGGAGTGGGCAATGTCAGATGTAGTCGGCACAGCGCGCGTAAAACGCGGAATGGCAGAGATGCTTAAGGGCGGCGTCATCATGGATGTCGTTAACGCCGAACAAGCCAAGATCGCCCAAGATGCTGGCGCTTGCGCTGTTATGGCCTTGGAACGTGTGCCTGCTGATATCCGCGCCCAAGGCGGAGTAGCTCGTATGTCAGATCCTGACATGATTGAAAAAATTAAAGCCGCTGTGACGATTCCGGTTATGGCGAAGGCGCGGATCGGCCATTTTGTTGAAGCGCGTATTCTCGAATCTCTTGGCGTCGATTACATTGATGAGTCAGAGGTTTTGACTCCAGCAGATTATGAAAACCATATTGATAAGTGGGATTTCAAAGTTCCATTCGTCTGCGGCGCCACTAATTTGGGAGAAGCGCTACGCCGCATTAATGAAGGCGCGGCAATGATTCGCTCTAAAGGTGAAGCTGGCACGGGCGATGTTTCAAATGCCATGATGCATATGCGCAAGATCGGTGGCGAAATTCGTCGCCTATCTTCGATGCGCGAAGATGAACTCTATGTTGCTGCCAAAGAATTGCAGGCTCCATTTGCACTAGTAAAAGAGGTTGCCGAAACTGGAAAGCTTCCAGTGGTTCTATTTACCGCTGGAGGAATTGCAACTCCGGCAGATGCTGCCTTAATGATGCAGATGGGCGCAGATGGCGTCTTTATCGGTTCGGGTATTTTCAAATCGGGAGATCCAGCGACTCGCGCCGCAGCCTGCGTAAAGGCGACTACCTTCTTTGAAGATGCCAAAGTACTTGCCGATGTATCTCGAGGTTTAGGAGATGCCATGGTTGGTATCAATGTCGCCGATCTTCCTGCACCGCACCGCTTAGCCGAGCGCGGCTGGTAACGATTAACCGTTAAATGAAGATTGGTGTTCTCGCGCTGCAAGGCGATTTCCGCGAACATATTGAAGCGGTAAAAGCATCTGGTCACGCCGGGCTTTCCGTGCGACGACCTGAAGAGTTAGATGAAGTCGATGCGCTAATTCTTCCAGGAGGCGAGTCAACGACAATCGCTCTGCTTGCGCAAACTTTTCAAATCTTTCAACCGATTAGAGATCGAATTGCATCTGGGATGCCGGTTTACGGCTCGTGTGCAGGAATGATCTTATTGGCCGATCGCATTATTGATGGTGCGCAAGACCAGGCAACCTTCGGCGGAATAGATATGACAGTTCGACGAAATGCATTTGGTCGCCAAATTGATTCCTTTGAGAGTGATCTGAAATTCAACGGTGAACCTTTGCGGGCGGTCTTTATCCGCGCGCCTTGGGTAGAAGAAGTCGGTGAGAAAGTTGTTGTCTTATCCGAGGTTGACCGTGGCGATGGAGTTAGACGTCCCGTCGCCGTTCGCCAAGGAAGTTTGCTGGCTACCTCTTTTCACCCAGAGCTAACTGGCGATTTAAGCGTACATCGCTACTTCTTTGATCAAGTCTGTGCTGGCGCGATAAAGTAATCCAGTAAATTTCTTTACAATCCTTTCGAAATCGATTGAGGTGTTTTAAATGTCTGGCCATTCCAAATGGGCAACGACCAAGCATAAGAAGGCGGTTATCGATAGCCGTCGCGCTAAAAATTTCGCTAAGTTGATTAAAGCGATCGAGGTCGCTTCGCGAAACGGTGGCCCTGACGTTGACGGTAACCCAACTCTCTTCGATGCAATCGCGAAAGCGAAGAAGAATTCAATGCCAGCGGATAATATCGAGCGCGCAGTAAAGCGGGGCGCCGGTTTGGAATCAGGTGGCGCCGACTGGCAGACGATTATGTACGAGGGCTACGGACCAAATGGCGTTGCGCTAATGATCGAGTGCTTATCTGATAATCGCAATCGCGCGGCATCAGAAGTACGTGTTGCAGTAACTCGCAACGGCGGATCAATGGCTGATCCTGGATCTGTTGCATACCTCTTTAATCGTAAAGGCGTGATTATTGTAAACAAGGTAGCTGGCGTTACTGAAGAGAAGATTCTCGAGGCGGTTCTTGAAGCTGGAGCAGAAGAAGTAAATGATCTGGGAGATTCTTTCGAAGTTGTTTGTGAAGCCAGTGATTTGGTGGTGGCCCGCACCGCTTTACAAACGGCTGGAATTGATTATGAGTCAGCAGATTCATCTTTCTTGCCTTCGATGACAATTCCATTGGACGCTGAGGGCGCTACCAAGGTCTTTGAACTAATTGATGCGATTGAAGAGTTAGATGACGTACAGAATGTCTTCAGTAACTTCGATGTCTCTGATGAAGTTATGGCGAGCCTTTCCTAACCTCGCGCGCTTCCCGTCGTAGGCTTTGAAGTTATGAGCCAACGAGAAATTCGCGTCTTGGGCGTTGATCCAGGCCTAACTCGCTGCGGCGTTGGCGTGATCGAAGGTGCACCTGGTTCGCCGCTGCGTTTAATTGACGTTGGCGTGATCTTGACTCCAAGTGCCACTGCCTTGGAACTTCGTTTATTACAACTAGAACGCGAATTAAGTAAATGGATAGATATAAATCGCCCTGATGTTGTTGCGGTAGAACGGGTCTTCTCGCAACACAATGTGCGGACAGTTATGGGAACCGGTCAAGCGGCAGGAATAGCCTTGTTAGTTGCGGCGCGCGCTGGAATACCAGTAGTGATGCATACTCCAAGCGAAGTCAAAGCTGCGGTCACGGGATCAGGTCGTGCCAATAAAGTTCAGGTCGCCGAAATGGTTAAGCGTCTTCTATCATTGAAAGAGATTCCTAAACCAGTCGATAGCACCGATGCGCTAGCACTCGCCATCTGTCATATCTGGCGTGGATCCGGAGATTCAAAGTTGGCGACGGCGTTAGCTGCGGAGAAGAGCCGCTTAGCTAAGTTGGTTGGGAAATGATCTCTTCAATTAATGGAGTGGTCCGTTCACTAACTTCAGATCGAACTGTGATTGAGGTCGGCGGAGTTGGAATCGCGCTGATCATTACACCTGCGACCAGTGGTCTTTTAAATATTGGAGCCCCAGCGCAGTTTTTTACAACTCTGGTGGTACGTGAAGATTCGCTAACGCTCTTTGGTTTTCTAGATGATGGATCACGTGCGCTCTTTGAGTTAGTTCAAACCGTCAGCGGAATTGGTCCGAAAGTTGCGATGTCGATCGTTTCTGCGCTTTCGCCAACTCAACTTGGCTTAGCAGTTGCGCAAGAGGATATTTCCGCGATTGAAAAGGTGCCGGGTATCGGACGAAAAGGGGCGCAGCGTTTGATTCTGGAGTTAAAGGGCAAACTCACCGATTTTGGTACGGGTGAGAAGATCGCACATCATCAACCTATCTGGCGCGAACAGTTATCGAGCGCGCTTATCTCGTTAGGTTTTAGCGCCAGAGAAGCTGACGCAGCGATCACAAACGTTGTAAACCAGATTGCAGAAGAAGGTGGCGACGCTAACTCTGCCGAACTTTCAGATCTACTAAAACGCGCGCTGCAAAAAGGCGGCAGATAGTTATGAGCGATGACCGTCTAATTTCCTCTGAATTCGCCAATCAAGATTCCGCCGCAGAGCACGCCTTACGTCCCAAGACCCTTAAAGAATTTATTGGGCAGCAACGAGTATGTGATCAGATCGATGTTCTTCTAACAGCCGCCCGGCAACGTAATTCGGCAGCAGATCACATTCTCTTATCAGGCCCGCCCGGGCTCGGCAAAACTACGTTGGCTTTGATTTTGGCGAGCGAGATGCAGACACCGATCCGAATTACTAGCGGACCAGCGATCACACATGCTGGCGATTTGGCGGCGATTTTATCCTCGTTGGTGGAAGGTGAGATTCTCTTCTTAGATGAGATCCATCGTCTGCCGCGCCCGGCGGAAGAGCTCTTATATTTAGCAATGGAAGATTTTCGAGTTGATGTCGTTGTCGGAAAAGGTCCGGGAGCAACGGCAATTCCACTGCAACTGCCGCGCTTTACCTTGGTTGGAGCAACAACTCGGGCGGGCTTATTGCCAAGTCCACTTCGTGATCGTTTTGGATTTACTGCACATCTAGATTTCTATGAAGAAAGTGAACTCGAAGAAGTGCTGCGAAGAAGCGCTGCGCTCCTGCAGTTAGAAATCGATGCCAAAGTAGTTAAAGAAGTGGCAAGCAGGTCTCGCGGAACACCGCGTATCGCCAATCGCTTGCTACGTCGCGTAAGAGATTATGCGCAGGTGCGATCTGGCGCTAAGGGCGCTAACCAATTGACGCACGGTGATGCAATGGCGGCACTTGAGATGTATGAAGTAGATGAGAAAGGTTTGGATCGATTAGATCGTGCAGTTTTACTTGCGTTAATTGAGCGATTTAATGGGGGACCGGTGGGTCTATCGACTCTGGCGATCGCTGTCGGGGAGGAGACCGAGACAGTTGAGTCAGTGGCGGAGCCTTTCTTAGTTAGAAATGGCTTTATGGCCCGTACCCCTCGAGGCCGAGTTGCTACAGCGCAAGGTTGGTCACATATTGGTCGAACCCCGCCTGCGGGAGTTGCGACGCTTTTCGACACACCCGCCATTGACGCCTAGACTCTGCTCCTATGTCCACACCAAATAAAAATGTGAAGAATTCCCCGCGCTCAGGCCGTTCGCTTGCGATCCTTGCCGTAATCCTGCTCGGTTTGATCCTGACCACCTTTATTCAGGGTGCAACTTCAGTTCGACTCGGACTTGATCTGCGTGGTGGCACGAGCGTGACGCTACAACCGCGCGCATCAAATGATGCCAACAAGATTACCTCTGAAGCCATTGATCAAGCAGTCTCGATTATTCGTCAACGCGTTGACTCACTAGGTGTGGCCGAAAGTGAAGTAACTGCACAAGGAAGTGGCACAAACCGCCAAATTGTTATCTCAGTTCCTGGCGATAGCGGTCGCCGCGTAGTTGATCTAGTCGGACAGACAGCAGAACTTCGCTTCCGCCAAGTTTTGGCCGAGACTGCCGGAGTTCCCAATCCAACGGATACTTCAACTGCAGCAACTCCTGTTCCTGGCATAACCGAAGAATTAAATAGCCGCTTCGCCGCACTTGATTGTTCAATTGCCGCAAATCTTGAAGGCACTGGTGCAGATTCCCCAGCTGACACGATCGTCGCGTGTTCGCGTGACGGTGGAGCGAAATACATTCTCGCTCCTGCAGAGGTGCTTGGACAGCAAGTTTCATCAGCGGAGGCAGGTTACGATCCAGCGCAAGGTCTAGCGTGGTTTGTCTCGCTAACATTTGATGGCGATGGAACTAGAGCCTTCGGCGCTCTAACAAGTCGCGTGACATCACTTAGCTCACCACTGAACCAAGTAGCAATTGTTCTTGATGGCTTGGTAGTTTCCGCCCCAAGAATCAATGAAGCGATTCCATCAGGTAATGCGCAAATCACCGGTTCTTTCTCGCAGGTTGAAGCGCAGGATCTAGCAAATGTATTGAAATACGGAGCGCTGCCTTTAGCATTCGATCGCGGAGAAGTTCAGCAAGTATCTCCAACTCTTGGCGCTGATCAGTTGAATGCTGGTTTGCTCGCAGGTGCCTTGGGTCTTGGCCTCGTCGTTATCTATTCACTTTTTTACTATCGCGGTCTTGGCGTGGTGACAGTGGGATCGTTAGCGGTTGCTGCGTTTATGGTTTATCTACTCTTCTTAGTCCTTGGTGAAACCGTTGGCTTCACTTTGACGCTAGCAGGAATTGCCGGAGCGATCGTCGCGATTGGTGTTACCGCAGACTCGTTTATCGTCTACTTTGAGAGAATTAGAGATGAGATGCGAGAAGGACGTTCGTTGCGCTCAGCGGCTGAAAGTGGCTGGTTAAAGGCGCGTCACACCATCATTGTCGCGGATATGGTTTCGTTGATCGCCGCCGTCTTGCTCTACTTCTTCGCAGTCGGTGGAGTTAGAGGATTCGCATTCACGCTGGGCTTAACCACCATTGTTGACTTAATTATCGTCTTCTTCTTCACCAAGCCGATGGTTAGCTTGCTTGCAGGATGGAAGTTCTTCTCTTCAGGCCATCGTTTATCTGGACTATCGCCAAAGAGCGTCGGAATGAAAAATACTAAACCTGCTACTTCATTGGAGGCATAAGCGATGACAAAACTTTCCGGTCTTGGTGGTCGTCTTTATTCCGGCGAAACTTCATTTAACATTATTGGCAATCGTCGCCGTTGGTATGTGATTTCATCGATATTCATCTTGATGTCAATTGGTGCGCTTGTTATTCAGGGGCTGCAATTAGGTATTGAGTTCAAAGGTGGATCTGCATACACCGTGAATAAGCCAGGCGCTACCGTGGAACAAGCTCGGGCAATAGTTTCTGATGTTGAGATAGATGGCGAATACATCATTCAAAAGATCGGCGACAGCAAGGTCAAGGTTCAAACGGGCGCGTTAAGCTCAAGCCAATCGAATGCAATTGAATCAGCGCTAAGCCAGGGCTTCAACGTAAGCATTGAATCGATTGACACTCAGATTATTGGTCCATCTTGGGGTGAAGAGATCACTAAGAAAGCGATCTATGGATTGATCGCGTTCTTGCTGGTGATCATGGTTTTCCTCGCAATGATCTTTGAACCTAAGATGGCAATCGCTGCAATTGTTGCTGTGGTGCATGACGTGTTTATCACCGTTGGTATTTACGCGCTAGTCGGTTTCGACGTTACTCCTGCCACGATCATCGGCTTCTTAACTATTCTTGGTTATTCACTTTACGACACGGTTGTTGTCTTCGATAAAGTACGCGAAAATACCAAGTCGGTAGCGGCGGTTGGAAAGTTCACTTATTCGCAGGCAGCAAACCTTGCGGTCAACCAGACAATCGTGCGTTCGGCAAATACATCTCTGATCGCGCTTATTCCAGTCGGGTCAATCCTCTTCGTGGGGGCAGGACTACTTGGAGCAGGAACGCTTAAGGATCTATCGCTGGCACTATTTATCGGTCTGGCGGTCGGTACTTATTCATCTATCTTTATCGCTCCACCATTCCTGGCTTCACTTCGCGAGAAAGAGCCAGCAATGCAAGCGTTGGCGAAGCGTGTAGCTGCTCGTGGAAGCGGATCGGTAGAAACTCCAGTAGCCCAAGCAGCGCGACCAACGATTACGCCAAGTGCAAATCGCGGTCCACGTAATCAACCAAAGCGTAAAGGGCGCTAGTAATCCCGCTTTACAAGTAAGGCTCATTAAATGAATCTTCTAGTTGCACCACTTCTAGAAACTCTTAAGGAGAGCCATCCGACGAGTCGAATTGCAGATGTCGAGCGCGCCTTTGAAATTGCCAAGACCGCCCACCAAGGGCAGTTACGCAAATCTGGTGAAGATTACATAACCCATCCCGTCGCTGTTTCGCAGATTCTCGCTGAACTTGGCCTTAATGACACAACAATTATCGCTTCTTTGCTGCACGACACGATTGAAGATACGCCTTACTCTCTGCAGCAATTGCGAAGTGATTTCGGTGATGAGATCGCCAACTTAGTTGATGGCGTAACTAAGTTGGATAAGTTAACTTACGGGCCAACAGCCGAGGCTG
>JBIJCP010000152.1:0-2597 GCA_044344635.1 Candidatus Planktophila sp.
TTTCCAAATGCCGATACAAATCCAAACCCATGGGTGTAAACCAAATGGTCGTTGATCCAGTTACGGCTCGGATTTCCTTCAATGTTAAGTTCGCGAACCGCAACAACCACATCGCGTTGCACGCCATTTACGGTGTAACGATCAATATCGAGTGAATCTGGGAAACCGTAGTAAGGCTTAATCTGCTGTAATTGGCGGAATGTTGCAGATAGAACGTTTGGATCCATCAAGCGAATATTTGCAATCGTCGCAGCATCATTTGCTAGTTGACCGGAGTTTGTGGCGACCGTAGCTTGATAATCCTTCATATCAACATCGGCAATGCCATATGCATCGCGCGTAGACTCGATATTTCGCTGAATAAATGGGGCTTCTTTAGAAGATTCAGATGGCTTTACTTGGAATTGCTGAATTGCTCCAGGATAAACGCCTGCAATTAAAACAGATGCACCAACCATTAATATCGAACCGGCAGCTGGCAAGATCAATGACTTGCGTACGATATTTGCAAAGAATAGAAGTGAACAGATAACTGCGATCGCAGCCAAGATAGATTTAGCTGGCAAAGTTGCATTTACATCAGTAAATGTAAGACCAGTGATCAGCCTGCCCTCTTTCAACGCAAGCGCATAACGATCAAACCAATATGCAACAGCCTTCATGAGCACGATCAGCCCGAGAAGAATTGAGATTTGAACTCGTGCGGCGACCGAGATTCGATCAGAGCGAAGCTGCGGACGAATTCCTCCGTACAAATAATGCACTGCAGCGCTGGCCAGAGTTGCCAAAATTAGCGTAGAGATTGCCCAACCGATCAGCGTTTGCAAGAAAGGCAAACGGAAGGCGAAGAATGAGATATCTAAACCAAATTGTGGATCTTTAATGCCAAACTCAGTTGAATTTGTAAATTGCAACCATGAGCTCCAGAGTTGAACTCCCGATGTACCACCAAAGTAGAAGAGAACTAGCGCAATGCCGGCAAGGACTAATTTACGAATTGGATCAATCGTCGCGCGGTAACGCTCTAGGTTGTCAGCTTCGACCGCCATAGATACATCAAATGGGCGTCGGCGATAAGCCAAATAGACATTTACTGTAATTATTAGCGATGTAACCAAGCCCGCGATTATAAATAGCGCAATTTTGGTGGTTAGAACTGTTGTCCATACAACAGTAAATCCGACTGAATTAAACCAGAGCCAATCAACATAGACACCGCTAAGGCCGACAAGCGATCCCGCGATTACTGTCAAGATTATGAAGGTCAGGGCTAGTGGACTTGGTTTTTTCATCATGCTCCTAAGTTAGCGCAACTGCGCGGGGCTGCCGAATTCAGCGCCGTTATAGCCTCTTGTAAGGTGCTAACCGCCGCTACTTTGATATTTGCTGGAATTTTTGCAACGCCAGGTGCCAGATCCTGACAATTACCTGAGGGGACCAGAATCAAAGTGGCCCCTGATTTATGCGCAGCCAGAACTTTCTCGGCAACCCCACCTATGCCACCCACATTTCCTTCTGCATCAATAGTCCCTGTCGATGCAACGCTACGCCCGGCCAAAATATTCTCAGGGGTGAGCAGTTCTACAATTCCTAGGGCGAAGGCCAGTCCACCGCTAGGTCCCCCGGTCTGGGCGAGAGAGATTGCGATATCGCTCGGCTTAATTTCACCGGAAGTTAAATTTGGGTAACTGGTCTTAAGGTAATTCAGAGCGGCAACCTTGGCGGTTAATTGCGAATCGACCATCTCGGTCTTGGCTATCTCTTTCTCAACCTCAGCACTGACGCCATCTTGATAGAAGAGTGAACGCGGCATAACCGAGAAATCACTTCTCCCCCACGAATAGATTAATTCTGCTCCCGTTACATATGCCTTAGGGCTACTAATTAAAATAGTCAGCAAATAAATAGAGCCATCTGGTTTATAGAATTTCATTGAAGCTGGCGCAGTCTTTGAGGGAGTAATCACCTTATCTAAAACATCTTGGGCGTTACCAGGTTTTATGACAACAAAGGGAAGTGGTGCAAAGAGGGCGAGCCCAAAGAACAAGGTAAGAATTGCAGTGGCTACACGCGGGAGCTGGTTATGGTGCATTGCTCGCTTTAGCTTCGCCAGGATTTACATCTTCCTCGTTTGCAATAGTTATCTCTGCGCCACGGAAGGAATCTTGGAAGCGCTGAAATTGACCGACTGAGCGCGTAGTTTCGGATTCAAATTTCGATTTAAATTGAGTTACCCATAAAACATAGCCAAGAGCGCCCAAAAGTCCAGCCAATGGGATAACCCACCAGATCAGAGCCATAAATGCATTGGACATGTTAGATAGCCTATCTCTTGTGGGAAGAAATCTCGCATCAGTGGTGTTTTATAAGGCTAGAGCTTAATTAGAATTACATGAGAGATTGGGGTAAGGATATGGCGGGCTTTGGTTTTATCCCTAACGATCCCAATGATCCTAACAATCCCAATGATCCTAACGATCCGAATGATGGTCGCCCTGATTTTGAGGCGATGATGCGTCAGATGCAAGAACAGATGAGAGCACAGTTTGAACAACTCGGTATTAATCCAGTTGGTTTTGTAAATCCATTCACAACGC
>JBIJCP010000147.1:0-2569 GCA_044344635.1 Candidatus Planktophila sp.
GTACCCGTTTAAGGGTCGCTAACCAAAATCGGTTAAATCACTGCCCTGAAATCGCAGTAAATAACGGTATTTAGAGAAGTGACCACTGAATCGTGATTGAAACTGTCACATCTTGCTCACCCAGATCAACAACCGTTGCTTCAGAATCTGCAGCCTTGGAGATTGCCATAATTGGTGAGTATTCAACTGGACTTGAGTTTTCAACTAAGTAATTTACCCGCCCAAGTTTTGCATCTAATAATTTTGCGTAAGAAGCAGCTTTTGCTTTCGCATTTTTTACTGCAGCAGTGCGCGCTGACTCAGTTGCTTTGGAAGCATCGCGAACAAAAGGAGTTACTCCTTGAATTTGTAGATCATCGCCTCCTGCCGCGACTACTGCATCAACAACGGCTCCAGCGTTCTCGGCATTCTTAATGGTTACAACGAAACCTTGAGATCCGCGGTAACCGATAAGTTGCGAACCTTTATCCTGGGTGTAGTTATACTCTGGATAAACGGTGATGCTTTGGGTGGCAATATCTGCCTTCAGGATTCCACTCTTAATTAGCGCCGCTCGGACTGCAGCAGCCGTAGTTGAAGTTTTGGCGAGAGCCTCCTTATTTGAACCAGCCACCATTGAAACAATGGCATTTAAGCGCACCGCATCGGGAGTTACTTTAATTGTTCCTTCAGAGTTAACGGTCACATAACGCTTTTCCGGCGTCGCAGCATTTGCATTTGATGTAAGCACTGCAGCCGCGATCAACGCAAGGGCGAGTGCTGGGATAGAGAATTTAAAGAAGCGATTAGTATTCATGGATTAAGTATCTACTATTTGTTTACTTTTTGCTGTGGTGCAACTGGGAAAAGGATGTGATTTATAGCGAGCGGTATAAATCTATATGATCTTTGATCATACGATCTAAAGAGAAGTATTGGCTAGCCCGCGCTTTCCCCGCCTCACCCATAATCTTTCGCAACTGGGCATCTCTTACTAATTTTTCGATCGCGTCCGCCATTTCATTTGCGTTTACGGCGGTTAAGTACCCAGTGCTCTGATCAATCACAATATCGGAGATAGAACCAACGCTTGTCGCGACTATAGGTAAACCTGCTTGCGCTGCTTGAATCAAAGTAAGAGGAATACCTTCATTATCGGAAGTCAAGATCGCGATATCGCTCGCAGCAAAAATTTGAGAGATATCGCTGCGCCACCCCAGGAAAGTCATATTCAAACCTTCACGCGCTGCGCGCTCCTTAGAAGTAGAAAATAGTTCACCTTCACCGGCGACCAAAAAATGCAGATCTAAGCCACGTTTACCGCACTCTTTTGCAACATCAAGTAAGCGATCTGGTCGCTTTATCTGAGTCAAACGTCCGACGTAAGTTATATACAAAGTCTCTGGGCTAAGTCCTAAAGCGGTACGCGCATCTGCTCTCGTGACCGGCTTAGGTGCGGGCAATCCTGGAAAGAAGACGCGGTACTTTTCACTCTTTCCAATACCTGCAGCGAGCAACTCATCTTTAACTTTGCTGCCGATAGCGATTAGAACACGGGTGCGAGCAGCGAAGAACTTTTCAATGAAAATAACTACCTGAGTCAGTGGCCGATTAAAGTAACCATGCAGCAAATGTCCGTGGAAGGTATGAACGCGCACAGATCCACGACCTGCCAATAAAGATGCCAATCGCCCCAGGACTCCAGCTTTGGCGGTGTGGGTATGAATTACATCGGGCTGGAATTTACGGATCAGCGATACCAAACCAAAGAAGGCTTTCAAATCTGCGAGTAAAGAAACAGATCGCCCCAGCCCTGCTAGACGTGTCGCCTTCACATCTTTTGCCACAGTATCTAAATAATCAGCCTCATTTTCATCGCAGAAACCGGTTACGAGAATTTGCTCTATCGCAGACTTATCCAGCCCGCGCATTAACTCGGCCACGATCACTGCAGGTCCACCCACGTTCATACGGGCGATTATCTGCATTACCTTTACCTGCGAAGCCATGTGGTTATCTTCTCGCAAAAAGGCGCGATAATTGCGGACATGGCCACTGGCGAATTCGTCTCTAATTGCACCGCTGATGCGCTCTCGTCCGCCGCTCAATTACTAAAATCTGGCGGTTTGGTCGCACTTCCGACGGAGACCGTTTATGGACTCGGCGCAGATGCCACAAATAAGGATGCAGTAGCTCGTATTTACAAAGTAAAGGGCCGCCCCGCAGACCATCCACTGATCGTGCATATCCATTCGATGCAATCACTGGGTGATTGGGCTGATGAGATTCCAGATTATGCAATCTCACTCGCCCGTGATTTCTGGCCCGGCCCAATGACTCTCGTTTTAAAGCGCTCAATACTGGCTAAAGATTTTGTAACAGGGGGCCAACCAACAGTGGGCCTGCGGGTTCCAGATCACGTCGTTGCACTTGCGCTCTTATCCGCATTTGCAAAAATCGGCGGCCAAGGAATCGCGGCACCGAGTGCTAATCGCTTTGGGCACGTTTCGCCGACCACAGCACAAGCGGTTCAAGATGAGATCGGTGAATATTTAGATAAGACGGATCTAATTCTCGACGGTGGTCCATC
>JBIJCP010000148.1:0-2561 GCA_044344635.1 Candidatus Planktophila sp.
TGCCCTTTTAATCGGAACAACCTGGGGATTGGTCGCTGGCGTTCGTCGCGGCTGGGTTGATGAATTTTTAATGAGAACTGCCGATGCCACAATGGCGATCCCACAGATCCTCTTTGCTCTTGTCTGCGTTTCGGCCGTTGGCGCGAGCGTCATCTCACTACCGATTGTGGTTGGTTTCTTGCTCTCACCGACTACCGCACGAATGGCACGGAGCGCAGTCGTTACAGAGTTGGCATCTGATTACGTCACTGCAGCGATAGCTAGTGGAACAAAGAGATCTAAGTTGATTCTCTCGGAAGTAATGCCAAATATCGCCCCTCAACTTCTAGTACAACTCAGCATCAACGCCGCCGCCGCCGTAATGTTGGAAGCGACTTTGAGTTTTATCGGTCTAGGCATACAACCTCCCAACGCATCTTGGGGAACTTTGATGCTGCAAGGCTATGCCAAGATCTGGAATACCTATTGGTTTGTCTTCTTCCCAGCACTTGCCGTGACAATCACGATTTTGGCATTTAACGCTTATGGAGAAAGGATCCGAGTCACCATGGATTCTAGGCGGTCATCAGTATGACCAGCGCCCTCGTAGTTAAAGGTCTTTCGCTCTCAGTGCCATCTGCCAAAGGCCGAGTAACAGTTATCGATGATCTCTCCTTTGATATTCCCGCCGGACGTAGAGTCGGTTTGGTTGGTGAGTCAGGAAGCGGAAAATCCTTAACCGCTTACTCACTAATGCGTTTGATAAAAGATCCAGTGCGGATAGAAAAAGGCGAAATATTTCTTGGAGGACAAGAAATCCTAGGGATGAAAATGAAGGAATTTCGCCACTTGCGCGGAAATGATATTTCGATGATTTACCAGGATCCAATGTCGGCGCTAAATCCAATTATGCGAATAGGCGCGCAAATTGTAGAAAGTATCCAATTACATTCAGATTTGAACAATTCACAGGCTCGCAAGGAAGCGATCGAACTTTTGGCGAGCGTTGGAATTCCAGAACCAGATCGTCGCATTGATTCTTACCCATTTGAGATGTCAGGGGGAATGCTGCAACGCGTAGTCATCGCGATCGCATTGAGTGGCGAACCAAAAGTTCTGATTGCAGATGAGGCAACCACCGCACTTGATGTAACCACACAGGCTCGAGTTCTCACACTTATCGATAAGTTAGCGGCAGAGCGTGGATTATCCGTACTGCTAATTACTCACGATTTGGGTGTAGCCGCCCAATTTAGCGATGAAATTATGGTGATGTACGCAGGGAAATTAGTTGAAAGAGGCGAAGTCAATCAAATCTTCTCTAATCCAGTACACCCATATACAAAAGCTTTACTCAATTCACGCTGTGACTACACGATAGATGTAACAAAACCAATTAACTCGATTGCTGGTCAGCCACCTCGCCCCGATAATCGGCCTACGGGATGTGTATTTTCACCACGGTGTATGCACGCCCAACCTAAGTGTCACGCAGAAGTGCCACGACTTGAATCAGTTCAGGGTCGGCTCACCGCTTGCTTTAGGGCTGATGAGTTACTCGAACTAGGGGTGGCTAAGTAAATGGCTACCCAAACTGGATCTGTTGCCAACGTCTCTGCCGTAAGCCGAATTTTTAAAGGCAAGACCGGCACAGTGCATGCGCTCGATAACATCTCTTTTGATTTAAAGGCTGGTAAAACTCTTGCACTGGTTGGCGAATCAGGTAGCGGCAAAACAACTGCAGCGCGCGTACTTCTTGGACTCGATCAACCCAACTCTGGTTCGATAGAAGTATTAGGTAGAAACCTAGGATCGCTAAAGTATGAAGAACTTCGACTCCTTCGCCGTGAAATTCAAGTCGTTCAACAAGATCCATTTAGCCAGTTAAATCGTCGCCATTCAGTGGAAAGAATTGTTTCGAGTCCGTTGCTTGCCTTTGATATTGGCGATAAAGATTCACGGCGAGAGCAGGTGATAGAACTTTTACAAGCCGTTGGCCTTGAGAAAGAACATCTAAATCGTCGTCCTCACGAACTATCTGGAGGCCAATGCCAACGAGTAGCAATCGCGAGAGCTCTGGCAGTTAATCCCAAGATCGTGGTTCTGGATGAAGCGGTTTCAGCCCTGGATGTATCGGTTCGAGCGCAAGTTCTAAATCTGCTCCGCGAGATACAGGTAACACGCGGGCTGACATACCTATTTATTACACACGACCTCGGAGTTGCTCATTACATGGCTGATGAAATTGCGGTGATGTTTCGCGGCCGTATTGTCGAACGTGGAGACCGCGACGATATTTTCAAAAAGCCACGCCACCATTACACAACCGGACTTCTCTCATCAGTTCCTCTCGCATCACCCACCGCCGAAAAACGTATCAGCGAACAAGACCAGACCTTACCGAGCCCGGTAGCCGATGACTCTTGTAACTATCGATCTCGATGTGCAGTTGGTTTAGGTCGAGATGATTGCAAGTCAGTACCGTTACAGATAACCCAGGGATCCGATACTCACTCTTGGCTCTGTCATTCACCTATTGAACGCTCTTAAGAAGGAGAAAGTGCTATGAAAGAAGTTGCTGT
>JBIJCP010000149.1:0-2556 GCA_044344635.1 Candidatus Planktophila sp.
AGATCACTGCCTATGGCCAATGGCGATTCAAAGCGAAGCGCAATTAAGCAGGTGGCTAGCGGTCGCTTCGGTGTGACAAGTGATTACCTAGTCAACGCTGATGATATTCAGATAAAAATCGCCCAAGGTGCAAAACCAGGTGAGGGTGGGCAGCTTCCTGGAAATAAGGTCTACCCGTGGATCGCCAAAGTTCGTTACTCAACCCCTGGCGTGGGTTTGATTTCGCCACCTCCACATCACGATATCTATTCAATTGAAGATTTAGCTCAGTTAATTCACGACCTTAAGAATGCAAATAAGAATGCGCGTATCCACGTCAAACTAGTTGCCGAAGTTGGCGTCGGTACTGTTGCCGCTGGCGTATCTAAAGCACATGCAGACGTTGTCTTAATCTCTGGCCACGATGGCGGCACCGGCGCTTCGCCACTTACATCTTTAAAGCATGCGGGCGCTCCGTGGGAACTTGGCTTGGCAGAGACCCAGCAGACCTTGCTACTTAATGGGCTACGCGATCGCATCGTTGTTCAAGCCGATGGTCAATTAAAGACTGGTCGCGATGTAGTAATCGCTGCGCTACTCGGCGCAGAAGAGTATGGATTTGCTACAGCGCCGCTAGTTGTTTCGGGTTGCGTAATGATGCGGGTCTGCCACTTAGATACCTGTCCGGTTGGTGTTGCTACTCAAAACCCAGAGCTACGCAAACGATTTACTGGAAAACCAGAATTTGTTGAAACATTTTTTGAATATATCGCTGAAGAAGTTCGCGAGATTTTGGCGAAACTTGGCTTCCGCACGCTGCAAGAGGCAATTGGCCACGTTGAATATCTAGATACTCGTGACGCAGTTAATTACTGGAAGGCGAGCGGCCTTGATCTAGCGCCGCTATTGGTTCGCCCAGATGTTGACTCACCACTTCATCGCACAATTGAGCAAGATCACGGCCTTGCTGCAGCGCTAGATAACCAATTGATTACTCTTTCGGCAGCGGCTCTAGATAAGAAAGAGCCAGTGCGAATTGATCTACCTGTGCGAAATGTAAACCGCACTGTAGGAACAATGTTAGGCGCTGAAGTAACCCGCCGCTTTGGAGCCGATGGACTCACTCCAGGAACCATCAATGTCACACTTCACGGATCTGCTGGACAATCTCTCGGTGCATTCCTGCCACGTGGCGTCGCAATTCGTTTATATGGTGATAGCAACGATTATGTAGGTAAGGGAATTTCTGGTGGACGCGTCGTCGTTCGTCCAGATGAGCGCGCGACGTTTGCATCTGATGAGAATGTCATAGCCGGAAATGTTATTGGTTATGGCGCGACATCAGGTGAGATATTTATTCGCGGCTTAGTTGGTGAAAGATTCTGTGTTCGAAACTCAGGTGTGACTGCTGTCGTCGAAGGAGTAGGAGATCATGGCTGCGAATATATGACTGGTGGAACCGTGGTCATACTAGGCAGCACAGGCCGCAACTTTGCTGCAGGTATGTCAGGTGGTCGCGCCTTCGTCCTTGATCTAAACCCAGCACAGGTAAATACCGAGATGGTAGATATCTTGGCAGTTCCGGAAGATCAACGAGAAGATCTTAAATCGATAATCTCGAACTTCCACACTGAAACTGGCTCTGAAGTCGCCGCCGAACTTCTAAAAGATTGGAGCTCTGCGATTAATCGCATCTCATTGATTATGCCGCGCGATTATGCACGGGTGCTTGCTGCAATTGAACGAGCTACAAAAGATGGTCTACCAGTTGATCAATATGTAATGGAGGTCGCAGCAAATGGCTGATCCAAAGGGATTTTTAACTACGCCACGCGAAATGCCAAAGCGCCGACCGGTCGATGTGCGCATTAAAGATTGGCATGAAGTCTATGAAACCCAGAGCATGGAGCACCTGCAGAAACAAGCCGGGCGTTGCATGGATTGTGGAATTCCGTTCTGCCACGAAGGTTGCCCGCTCGGAAATCTAATTCCAGAATGGAACGATTTGATTTGGCGCGGAGATAAAGAGGAAGCGATCGCTCGTCTTCACGCCACCAACAACTTTCCTGAATTCACTGGACGGCTCTGCCCTGCGCCATGCGAGACTGCTTGCGTCGTTGGAATCAACGCTGATGCGGTGACAATCAAACAAGTTGAGTTACGCACAATCGAAGAGGCTTTTGGTGCCGGAAATGTAAAGCCAACTCCACCAGATCGCCTAACCGGTAAGACCGTTGCAGTTATTGGTTCCGGTCCAGCAGGACTCGCCGCTGCGCAACAGTTAACTCGCGCTGGACATACCGTCGCGGTTTATGAGCGCGCAGATAAAATTGGTGGGCTGCTGCGATACGGAATTCCGGAATTTAAAATGGAGAAGAGCGTTCTCGATCGCCGCCTAAATCAAATGGAGAAAGAGGGAACCCGTTTTCGTCCTGGTGTAGATGTCGGAGTTGAATTAACCGGCGCTGATCTGCGCAGAAAGTACGATGCAATTGTTATTGCAGTCGGCGCGACCCAATGGCGTGATCTGCCGATCAAGGGGCGTGAGAATAAAGGCGTTTACCAAGCGATGGAATT
>JBIJCP010000150.1:0-2531 GCA_044344635.1 Candidatus Planktophila sp.
TGGATCAGGCGAAGCAGTTCGTTTGGACGAAGTCGAGATTCCGCGCTAGCGGATTCGAGTGAAAGAATAGAGATCCCTAGATAATAAAAGCTAACAAACAGGCCCAATCCCGCAAAGGATTGGGCCTCTTTGCTTTGCTACTTTTTTAAGTTAGCCAAGCGATCAAGGATTGGTGGATGCGTGTAATGAACTGCAACGTACCAAGGATGTGGATTTAAGTTACTCAGTGATTCCACAGATAACTTCTTGAACGCTGAATACATATGATCACGCGCCCCCGGGTAAGTATCGATTGAATACTGATCCGCTTGATATTCGTTATAGCGTGAGAAAGAGTTATTGATTAGCCCGAGCGCCGTTGATACTGGAGTAAACAATAAGAAGAAAGCGATCATTGATAGATGAAAGCTTGGCGTATCAGACTCAAGCGCCTTTGAAAGATTTGGATTACCAAGAAGTGAGCCCAACAGAACAAAGATAACTAGAGTTTGTACATTGCTAAAGGCAAACATTGTGTACACGTGCTTGCGCTTGTAGTGACCAACTTCGTGTGCCAGTACCGCAACAGTTTCCTTTGTTGTCAGCTTTTCAATCAGAGTGTCATATAGGCCGATAATTTTTACCTTGCCCATACCCGAGAAGAATGCATTGAGTTTTGTAGAACGCTTTGATGCATCCATCTCCCATAATTTTGATAGCGGGAATCCTTGAGATTGGCAGTAAGCCTCAACCTCTGAACGTAATTCACCTTCGCGAAGTGGCTTGAGCTTGTTAAAGATCGGCAAGAAGATTCGGGTTCCGAAGATAAACATAAAGAGTGAAATCGCTGAAACTGCCAGCCATCCAACCAACCAGAATTGCGATTCTAAGCTCTGGTAGATCCAAGCGATCAGATATATGACTGGCAAGCCAAGAGCGATACTGAGCACCATCTGCTTGATTGAATCCACCACGAATAACTTCTTCGTGGTCTTGTTGAAGCCGAACTTCTCCTCAACTACAAAGGTGGAGTAGTAAGAAACAGGCAGATTTGCGAGCATTACAGCGAGGATAAGAACACCGAAGAATGCGACCGTGACCAGCAGATCATTGCTAAGTCGTTCGCGAATGGCGTCATCTAGCCAAGCGAACCACCCCAAAATAATTGCCGAAAGCATCACCACTGTGTTTAAAGTAGATGTAAGTCTTTCAACTTTGTATTTAGCTGTGCCGTATTCAAGTGACTTTGCATATTCATCAGCGTTAAATATCTCTGCGGCAACAGATGACATAGGAACGTTCTTGCTCTTCTCATTCAAGTACTCAAGTACGCTGCCAACTAGAAAGTCGATCAGAATGAATGCGACGATGCCTGCCAGTAACCAATCAGATGTTTGCATTTTTATCCCTTCGAAAGTGCGCTGAGCGCAACTTCCACCATATCGTTTAGTGTGCGCTCTCTTGCATCAGCATCCATCGCCTCGTGTGTGATGACGTGATCTGAAACTGTTAAAACCGCTAGCGCTTTCTTACCTTTTCTGGCCGCAATAGAATACAGCTGGCTGGCTTCCATTTCCAAAGCAAGTACGCCGTGCTTGATCAATTTTTCGTTGGCATCGGTTTCGTCATAGAAATAATCCATTGATGAAACTCCACCAACATGCACACGATCAAATTTCTTGGAAGCCTCGTATGCGGCAAGCAGTAAATTGAAATCGGCGTGCGGTGCGAAATCTAAGCCGTTGGTAAAGCGTCGATTAATGTTGGAATCCGTTGAAGCGGTCATCGCAAGAATTAAATCGCCAACCTTGGTCTTCTCTTGGATCGCCCCGCAGGTGCCGATTCGGATCGCTGACTCCACGCCGTGCTCGTTAAAGAGCTCAGTCACATAAATGGACAATGAAGGCAGGCCCATTCCGGTGCCTTGGACCGAAATCCGTTCGCCGCGGTAGGTGCCGGTGTATCCCAACATATTGCGGATCGAGTTGTACTGCTTGGCCCCTTCCAGGTAATTCTCGGCCACCCACTTGGCCCGCAAGGGGTCGCCGGGGAGGAGGATTTTCTCTGAAATTTCGCCCTTTTGGGCTCCTATGTGAAGGCTCATGGGTTGATTATGGCGCGAATCGAGCCCCAAAAAGTGACACGCCCGAGAGTAGAAAACAGCTATTTTTGAGGGCAGGGGAGCCCTAGAGGAGTAAAAGGGCCGTTTTGACTCTCCCGCCTGAACCCCGATACCCTTCGCGTCTGCTCTTTTAAGAGCTCTTTGCCTTGCCCCTGTTAAGAAATTATCAGAAGCAACTGCGCATCTGGTGCAACACACCCGAGCGCGTGGGTCGGACAACGAGCGTAAAAAAGCAGTAACTGAAATGGAGACGAAGTGCCAACGATTCAACAACTAGTTCGTCGTGGTCGTGCAGAAAAGACTACGAAGACAAATACACCTGCGCTAAAAGGTTCACCTCAGCGTCGCGGTGTATGTACACGTGTTTACACAACAACACCTAAGAAGCCTAACTCTGCGCTTCGTAAAGTTGCACGTGTTCGTCTAACAA
>JBIJCP010000151.1:0-2518 GCA_044344635.1 Candidatus Planktophila sp.
TAACCTCGTAGCCGACTGCTTCTCTCCAGATTTTAACTAAGAGTTTTTCGGCAACCGCCAAAATATCGGCTTGGTCGATAAATGACATTTCAATATCGAGTTGGGTGAACTCAGGTTGGCGATCAGCGCGGAAATCCTCATCCCGGAAGCAACGAGCAATCTGGTAGTAACGCTCCATTCCGGCAACCATTAACAACTGCTTGAAAAGTTGTGGTGATTGCGGCAGCGCATACCAACTGCCGGGTTGCAAGCGAACTGGCACTAAAAAGTCGCGCGCACCTTCAGGAGTGCTACGTGTTAAGTAAGGCGTTTCGATCTCTAGGAAATCTAACTCTTCCATTACTCGTCTGATAGTTGAAGTCACCTTGGAACGCAGGCGCAGGTTTGCCGCAGGTTTCTCACGACGTAGATCAAGATAACGATACTTCAGGCGAACTTCTTCAGAAATCTCCGAATCATTTCCACTATCGACTGGGAACGGCAGAGGCGCAGATTCACTCAACACTTTTATATCATCACCCATTATTTCGATCGCACCCGTAGGAAGAGCAGAATTTGCATTTCCCTCAGGTCGCAAGACAACCTCACCTGTGATCTGCAAGCACCATTCAGCGCGAAGCGACCCTGCTAAAGCCTCATCACGGATTACTACTTGCACAGATCCAGTTGCATCTCTCAAATCAATAAAGGCAACTCCCCCGTGATCACGACGGCGCGCGACCCAACCCGCGAGCGAAACAGTTTGACCTGCATGGGATGCACGCAGAGAACCAGCGTCGTGAGTACGTAACATCTGAGGTTTGCCCGCCTTTAAGGTTAAAAGTGTTTCTAGAGAGCCCCAGCTAGGGCTTTCTGCAATTCGCTAATCTTAACCGAAGTTAACGAGCCATCGCTCATACGCTTTAATTCAACTACGCCTGATGCAACCTCATCTTCACCAATAATCACGACATAACGAGAGCCACTCTTATCGGCGGCTTTCATCGCTCCCTTTAGGGCGCGATCACCAAATGCGATCTCAGTGCGAACTCCCGCGCTGCGCAGCGTTGTGGCAAGTGTTAGCGCGACAGACTTTTGCTCTTCGCCGAGTGGAATGATGAACAAATCCGAGGTGAACTGATCTTCGGAGATAACACCTTCAGCCTGTGCCGCCAGCAGCGCGCGATCAACGCCTAACCCGAAACCTATTCCGGAAAGTGATTGGCCTCCAAGAATCTCCATCAACCCGTCGTAACGCCCTCCCCCGCCGATTCCTGATTGCGCACCCAGATCTTCATGAATAAATTCAAATGTTGTACCGGTGTAATAATCGAGACCGCGCACCATTCGAGGATTTACGATGTACTTGATTCCAAGAAGATCTAAATACTTCTTTACTTGGTTGAAATTAGCTAGCGATTCCGCCGAGAGATAATCTAGAAGTAATGGTGCTTTCTCCATCGCCGCCTTCATCTCTGGCCGCTTATCATCAAATAAGCGCAGTGGATTTATCGCCGCACGTGCCCGAGTTGGCTCATCTAGATCTAGCTTTTCAATGTACTTCAGTAGATCAACCCGATGTGCAGCGCGCGATTTTCCATCTCCTAAAGAAGTAATCTCCAATCTATAACGGCGCAAACCAAGTGACTTAAATCCTTGATCCGCTATCGCGATAACTTCTGCATCGATTGCGGGATCGTCTAAACCAATTGCTTCGATTCCGACTTGATAGAACTGGCGATAGCGTCCGGCTTGCGGGCGCTCTGCTCTAAAGAATTGTCCGGAGTACCAAACCTTCACCGGCAACTGACCGCGATCCAAACCTTTCTCAATCACTGCGCGCATAACGCCGGCAGTTCCTTCAGGGCGAAGTGTTATAGATCTTCCGCCTCTATCTTCAAATGTATACATCTCCTTCGAGACCACATCTGTGGATTCACCTACTCCGCGCGAAAAGAGCGCAGTGTCTTCAAAGACCGGTAACTCCATCAATTGATATCCGGCGAGTTTTGCAGGAGCAATTAAAGATTCACGGACCCATTCAAAGGCAGCCGAAAGAGGGGGCGCATACTCGCTAACCCCTTTTGGCGCTTGAATCTTTTCGTACTTCATACCCGTAATTCTTTCAGATATGGGTTATTTTTTCGCTCGAATTTAATCGTTGTCTCTGGGCCATGGCCAGGAAGCACTCGTAAATCATCGCTTAAGGGAAGAACTCGAGTCTTAAGTGTCTTTATCATCGCCTCGTGCGAACCAGAAGGTAGATCTGTTCTGCCTATCGATCCAGCAAAGAGCACATCCCCCGAAATCAACAACTCGTCATTGATATTGAACATCGTGCTTCCGCGGGTATGGCCTGGTGAATGTATCGCGGCAATTTTCAAATCCAAGATCTCAAGCAGATCCCCATGTCGAAGATTTCTAGTATCTGTCGGCTCTTCAAAGTTCATAGCATTTAGCGTTGCGATAAATTCTGGTCCGTGAGCGCCTTGTGGTTTTAGTAAATACTCGCGATCTTCCGAATGTATATAGCTCGCTA
>JBIJCP010000041.1:0-9260 GCA_044344635.1 Candidatus Planktophila sp.
CTTCTTCAGCAGTCTTGCCATCTTTGATCAGGATTAGTGCAAGGACTAAACCGGAACGATTGAGGCCAGCTTGGCAACGGATTAAGACGCGGTCGCCGGCCTTCCAACGCTCGTGACCGAATTCGACTGCTTGGCGCAGACGGTTGAGATCGATATCAGTGATTGATGCGTCAGGAACTCCGTAACGAAATTCTTGAATATTCCAATCAGCAGGTCGTGCCCATGCATACATCGTGACAATGGCATCGAAGGGAAGATCGGTGCGGGGGCGGTTATTTGTTTGTGCCAAGTGAATGACATCAAGATCATCTGTTCCGCCTTGGAAAAGATTTGGTGCAATCATTGAATAAAGTTGGGGGTACATATATCTCCTTAGTTCTGTGAATTCGGGTTGGTTGTGTCATCGCTATCCTGTGTTGGACGGATGTTTTTTGATCTGGTCATACGGGAATGTGATTCGCGTATGCGCTTTGAGGAATAGGCCAGATCTTGATGTTCTGCAGTTTGTGCAAGGGCATCCATCTCGGCAGCTTCTTCGAGGATGATCGCAAGTGATTCTGCAGATCGTTCGTCGGTTACGCGGATTTGCGATGCTTGGGAGCGCAGGTTTGCGGCGGTGCCTTTGAGGCGCTTGGTCGCAGATTTGGCATTGCCTTGCAGGATTTCATCGGTGGCGAGCGCTTTCTCACTTTGTGCTTGCAAGATCATGCGCTCTGCCTTAACGATTGGATCTTCGATGCGGCCGGCAGCTTGATCACCAGGAACCACGTTTACATTAACTGGCATAGTCACGCTGATTTCATTGCGTGCGGCCAAGTCGGTGTATTCGATTGTCACATCAGCGATCTTGCAAAGACCCAAGCTTTCAATGCCAGGGACATCGACCATGATGATGAAGCGACGGTTTTCACCGGCGTAAAGGTCACCCAGTTGCACGACGTAATCCTGGTTATCCAGCCAGTAAGGAAGGCGTTGCAAGAGTTCGATCTTTGGTTGGCCTTGCGCCATTGCCGTTGGGCGAAAGCGCAGAACGCAGTTAACGATCGCTTTATCGAGCAAGTCATCTACTTCTGCGGCGATGGCACCGACTGCTTCGTCAATGTCGGCTGCAAAGCGATGTGCTCCGCCCCCGCCTTGGGCGATTGCTTCCAGGATGGTTTCGTCATATCCGTTGCCAAGACCAATCGATGCAGATGTGATCTTTTCGGTTGCAGACTTTGCGGCGACGTCGGCGAAGAATTGTGGATCGCGCTCGCCTGCATTGGCGTGGCCATCGCTGATAAGCAGAAGCGATGTTCCGCCTTCTAGCTTGGCACGGCTGGCTTCACGCATTGCAAGGGTGAAGCCTGCTGAGATATCGGTTGATCCACCGGTTTGGATATTGCGGATCGCTTTCTTGACTGCGGCGATGTTGTGATCGAGTAAAGGTTTGGTTGGTACTGCCACCTTTGCGGTGTCATCGAAGATGACTAGGCCAAATGAATCTTTCTTATCTAAGCGATCGATCAGCTTGAGGATTGATTCTTTGGCTGCGGCTAGGGGCGGGCCTTCCATTGATCCGCTGATGTCCAGGCAGATCTGCACGCCGCGGGCTGGGCGTGATGCTTGGTTTTCGGCCAGCGGTGCGGTGAGGTCGACCATCAAGGTGACCTTGTCTTCTGCTTCGATAGCGATGATGTCGGTATCGAGAATGAGTTTGGTTTTCATAAAGCTCCTTTAGTAATTAAAAATGGGGTGAGAAAAGCAGGGTCGGTGATGACCGATGGATGCGAAGAGCATCTGGAATTGAATTGATTACTTAAGCGTTAGGGCTTGGATTGGCAGCCCTGCGAGTAGCGAGCTAGATTGCCGCCCCGCGTGCAAAGGTGCGAATAATTACTGATTTGTTACTGGTTGTTGAACTCTTACCGGTTCTGATCGAGGTCGTGATTGTGTACTTCTTGATCGTGATGGTGCGTTTAACAGGTGTCTGGGTGGGCATTTGATCCTTTCTTAGAAGTGCTTACGTCGGTTGGTGCGCATTTGTGGGTAGATCTCGGTATCCAATTTCCTGGCGATCGTATAAAGCGCGCTTTGGATAAATTGGTGGAATTCATAGGCAGATACATTTACTGAACCGATATTTGCTTCTTGGCGAGAATCTTCACGTTCGAGGCCAAGTTCTTCGGCGCGTTCGGCGTCGTAAGTCGCGTGCTTAAGGGTGAAGGTAGCTTGGAATTGATACATACCCGGAGCGCCGAAAAGTTCTTCAGAGACTTCACGGAGTTTGCCAGTGAATTCGCGATGTTCCATCAGCGGTTCGGGTCTGCCATCTTTGGCGATGATCGGTGTGATCTCGAAGAAGTAATCATCATCGGCTTTGACTGCGATGTGAAAGAAGTTCTCTTCGTGCTTGACTAACTTGGCATCAAAGCCGGCGCGCAGCAGGCGACGGTAGATGTTGTAGCCATACATGTTCTGTTGCATATCGATATTTGGCGATGCGATCTCGGCGAAGATGGCATCGATCTGGGTGGAATCAAAGTTAGGACGCAAGGGTGTACTCCTTCTGTTGGAAGCGGCTGAGCTTTGCGGCGAATTCGGATTCGCCTAATTTGGTCAGGTGGTACTGGGGCACAGAGTGCTTGGTGCAGAGGTAATAGCGAACTTCCATGCGACGGCTCTCGCGGCCTTCGTTCTCGGCCTTGCGGCGCGAAAAGCGGGCTTGTGAAATGCGGCGCTTGCAGAGTTCGATATCGCGCAGCGACTCTTTCTTGCACTCGCTGTTGAGGCGTTCCAGGATTCGGTTCTTCGGCTTATCCGCTTTGGCGCGGGCCGAGAATTTGCCGGGCTTGGATTTGCTGCTGCGGTCCTTTAAATGGACCAGCTTGTGGCCGGCATCTTCAATACTGGCATCTGCGTTGTACTTCATCGCTATCTTTCCTTTCGTGTTAGAAGTTGAACTATGTGTAGAAAAGTTAGTTACTGGCACTGACTTTTCTACCTTTCAACTCTTTACTGCTCTTGCTCAGAGACGGTCTCTGAAGAAGTTCTTCTTACTTGCGTAAGGGTAGCATACCCATAGATAATCTACCAAATCTACCGAAAGGGGAGTGTCGCGGATTTACGCTCAGTGCGCGTGGTTTGGGCCTGCCATAGATTATTTCCTGTAGACTCGCCCCAATGAGCGCAATAAACCTTCCCGCCACAGGCGAGGACCTTTGCTACGCCGCGCGTGAATTTATCGGCGAGGGCTACGAGCAGGTCCGGGACGAGCTCGAATTTACCCACCTCCCCCAGGCCCTGCTGGCCATATGGGCGCACTCGCCGCTGTTTAAGGAGGCGCACAAGAACAATTTTGAACCGATAGGTGAAATCCGCGAGATCTGCCACATCATTGTCACCTTTCCGGGGCTTGCTGCGATTGAGCGAATCCGCGACTTGTTGATTCAGAGCAACTTGGTTGCACCATCTGATGATCAATTGCAGGGTGCGCATACCTTGGCCAGTGAACTCTTTGAATTAACTATGCGTTACACCCGGGTGCAGAATCTGGCGCGCCATTTGCGCACCGCGGTCAACAGCCACTTGCGTGTGTTGGGGATTGAAACATCGCGTGATCGCTCAAGAGGAACATCGCAATATGAAGCGGCATATTTTCGTAACGACCCCGATGAGATAACGCGCGAAAGAGCTTTTTCTCTGCGCGCGGCTAAGTTAAAGACCGAGCGCGATATCGATGATTGGGCCGATGATGTAAATAATCTGCTGAGCATCGTTTCAAGTCGCGGTGTCTTAACTGCGAGCAGAATCAAGAGCGCAACAACGCCGAGCACAATGGCGGCGGGTGCGTTAAATACTTATAAATTGCGCTTTAAGCAGGCCCTTGCCGCAACGGTTGGGATTAATCTCGCCTCCCCCGATGTGCGAATTGAGAAGACTTCGAATAAATCTATCGAGAGCCTTTTAGCCGAACTGAGAGAGTATCCACATAAACCAGATGAGCTCTTTAATATGCTGGATAAATTGCGGCCAAGGCGCACCAACCGAGCTGATATGCGTGTCAACCAAGTTGAGCATGAAGGCAGACCGATAAGCAGAGATTCATCTGCTAAGAATCTGATGCGCCACGTGTTAAATCTTGGTGGGCGTGAATTAGTAATTGAGGGCTCACGTGGTGGCTTTACTGCAGAGATGGCGTTGGGATTAATAAAGACTGTTTCATTGCAGTTAACACTCGAGCCAGATGCGCCCGAACTTGTTGCGACCTTTGAAAGTGGTGGGCAGTTGCTGCGGGTGCGAATTCAGGGCCCTAAGAAATCTGATCGCAGCAAACTCTCTGAAGTGCTGATGCAACTAGTTTCGTAGCGACACCTGTTATTCGCCCCTATTACGTCTAGAAAATAGGGCCTAGGGCTGTCAGTATTCGGGGGTGGCCGCCCCAAAGAAACCCTCAAATAAGGCGCCTGTCTTTGGGCGCTGGCAGGGGGTTCGACCACTAGAAACTGGCGGATTTGGTCTGACCATAGAAGTAAAGCACCTAGACACTGAAAAGTATGCAATTGTAAAAGTAATCAAACCTGATCATTACGGTGAAGATTACTTAGATTTTGTTCGACGCTTTAAGCGTGAGATAAATTTTCTGAAGGAAATGGATCATCCAAATATTTGCCGGCTCATTGAAGCTAACTTTGACTCTACTTCCCCGTGGTTTGCGATGGAGAGATACAAGGGCAATACAGTTGTCGAAGAGTTAGCGCAGTACGGGCCAGCTCCAGAGAAAATTTGGTTTGACCGTGCGCGCGACATTCTTAGCGCGCTTGAATATGCGCATTCAAAGAAAATTATCCACGGTGACTTAAATCCAAAGAACATCATTATTGATGGTCGTGGCGCGAAGCTTATTGATTTTGGAATATCAAGAAAAGATGGAAATTACACAGCTAATAGCGCCAGAGTTTTTGGTGCCAACGGTTGGACCGAACCAGAACATGAGGCACTTCCACCTTCAAGACAGAGTGACATATTTGTTGCTGCATCACTCTTGGTTCTGCTTGGCACAGGCCATCACGCATTTAAGGCTAATAAGATAAACAACTATCAACCTTCAATTGTTAATGATGAACCCGATTACAGCGGATTAAGTACCAATCAAATTCAATTACTTCGCAGAATGCACCCTAAGCCTCGTGCGCAAAGATGTACGGCAACCGAGGCTCTTGCCCTGATTGATCAATTAGAACCTATGGCATCTGCCAGGTCAATCGTTGACCGGGCAAATAAGGCACCGATTGCAAAGAAGGCGCCAGCGCCAATTAAGAAGCCAGATAACTTTCAAAAAAAGATTGACCTGGTCAATGAGGCTGGCGATTTAGCAAAAATTGCATTTCTAAAGCCTTCAGATTTAGTAAAAGATCCTCGAGTTAAAAGTGGTGCAGGTACTGCCATGAAATATAAGGGTCTGACTATTTGGTCAATACTTCTTGGTGGTGTGCCACTGCTTGCTTATTGGGTGATTTCACTGATGAAGCGCACTAAAGACTTTGGCTATGAGACGAAGTTACCGCTTGCAAACTCTGCTCTTGCCTATATCTTTACTTTTGGGATTATGTCACCGGTGGCGACAATTTGGTGGGGGCGAAAGCTTGGCTTTAAATCTCTAAAACTTCAGCTGGCACTTCAATCTTTCTTCTCACTCTTTGTCTTGATGGGAACTATCGCTGAGGCTAATCAGCCGCCTTCAGGTTTCTTATCAGGCCTACGTGTAATTGGTATCGTTGTTGGAGTTCTCGGATACCGCAGGATTGTAAATCTGCTAACGCAACCGACCGCTCCTGCTGATAAAGTCGAAACGCCTCTTGTTGAAATGCCACGCACGGCAAAAGTTGAAGTTCGCGAGGGGGAAAATGGGTCTCAGTTAGTTGCCACCCAGCGCACTTGGGCTGAGGTTGAGACATTCTTTATTCAGGCCCTTTCAAATAAACGTGGCAAGCGATTTATATTTGAAATTGAATCAAATATTTACACCGATATTTACTTCCAAGGCTATTCAGAGCCTGATCTATCTCGCACCATTGAGGCGGCAGCTGATTTATCTGTGCGGCCCAAGCTTTCGGATAAGCAGAAGTTAGCGATGTCGGTCATTGGCTGGGATCTGCCATCAGAGGATCTGCCTAATTTCATTATGTTCCTGGAATCAAGCGAGAGTGGTGACCGCTCTTTAGCGCAGATATTTACACGCACGTTGCGTGAGGGTTACGGTCTAGAACTTGGCACATTTAGCGTAATCGCGCCGGTTCGTTAGTTTTTTCCCCCTCTATAGACGGCTGATGTTTTTCCCCCTCTATAGATAGTTTCCCCCCCTACTTCAATAAGTTGTTTCGAAGTTAAGTACGAACAACTTGGTGATCTGAGCGTGATTGAAATAAAAAGTCAGTGGCTGGTGGTTATATAGGCGTTATCGATAGCGGTTTAACCACGTGGGTCTGCTGGGACATATGCAACATTACGGTTAATACCCATCCGAAGTATCAGCTGCCCGAAAGCCTGGCCGGTGAAATTCAAGAGTTGGCAATTGCGATTTTGGAAATTGAGGAATTAGAAAAGGGCAAGCAACTCAGGAAAGCCGACGAGAAACAAGTTCTAAGGCGATCAACGCAGGAGGATTGGCCGATTTTCCTCTTGGAATAGCCCCTTTTCAGAATTGAAGAAATATAAGAAAATATCTGGCATGAATTCCAAGCAATTGAGCCTGCATATCCTGGGTTTAGCCGGTATCGAGGTGAACGGAGAAAATCCTTGGGATATCCAAGTCCACGATGATCGCCTCTGGAATCGAATAATCTCCAAACGTGAATTGGGATTGGCCGAGGCTTATATGGATGGTTGGTGGGATGTCGAATCGATTGACCAGTTTCTGACAAAGTTATTAGAGATTAATGTTTTAGAAAAAGTTCCTTTCTCAATTTCGCTAGTTGGGCACGCAGTCAAATCGACAGTTTTCAATCGCCAGACAAAAGTAAAAGCTGCAGCAAATGCCAAGCATCATTACAACATTGGAAATGATTTATATGCCCGAATGCTTGATAAAGAGATGGCGTATTCCTGCGGTTATTGGAAGAGCGCAAAGACTTTAGATCAAGCCCAGATTGCAAAATTTGATTTGATTTGTCGAAAGCTTGAATTAAAACCTGGTATGAAGTTGCTGGATATTGGATGTGGCTGGGGTGGACTGCTTCGATATGCCGCCAAGAACTATGGGATTATTGGGACTGGTATTTCACCGTCAGATAGTCAGATTGAACTAGCCAGGGCCAAAAATGGAAGATTACAGATTGAGTATCTCCAGATGGATTATCGAGAATTGTCTGGAAAATTTGATCGGATTGTCTCTGTCGGAATGATGGAGCACGTTGGTCCAAAAAATCTTGAAACCTTCTTTGATAAATGTATCTCACTTCTAGAATTAGATGGGATGATGCTTCATCACACAATTTCATCAAATGTGACTAAACAAGTTACCGATCCATTCTTCGATCGCTACATTTTTCCAGGTGGCGTTTTGCCTTCATTGGCTCAAATCTCAAAGACGGTGGAGAAAAAAGTTGTAATTGAGGATGTTCACAATTTTGGTCCAGATTATGAGAAGACCTTGATGGCTTGGCATGCCAATTTAAATAAGAAGTGGAGAGAGATCCCAAATTATGACGAGCGCTTTCGTCGAATGTGGAATTACTACCTCTTGAGCTCTGCGGCCGGTTTCCGGGCTCGCCATATCCAGCTCCTTCAAGTCGTATTTCGCCCATTGACCAGCCGGGGCGCTTATAGGGCGGTCCGATAAAGCAGGACTATGGTTTGAGCCCCTCATCAATGGCGAGGGAAGTGATCCGCGGTACGCACCGCGGAACCTAAGTCAGTTAAAAAACTGATTTAGCTTTCTTTCTTTTCTTGTGGATAAAAAAGGATTTATATCCCTGTTTTGTCAGTCCGCACCCCTATCGTCATCCCTATGAGCGCTTTCGCATCACAGAAGTTCGTCGCAGCACTTGCCATCATTGCTACGCCCTTTGCACTTGGTGCATTTTTGTTGGCGTGGTCGCCATCCGAACAGTTCCACATGTCGAATCCGGAAAGTGATGGCTATGTGCAGCCGCGAAGTGTTGGTGATCTTGTAGAAAGAACGCAGGAATCAACGGTCAGCGTCTTCTGCGTGGTCCGTGACGACGATTGGGATTTGGGCTCTGCGTGGGCGATTGAGTTAGAAAATGGATTGGGCGAGAAGTTTCCAACTACTTTGATAACGAATCATCACGTGATTGAAGAATGCATTGGTGGCAAAGGTGAAGTGACTATTGCCGAGTTATACAGGGATCCGGTGCCAGCACGAATTATAAAATGGGATAAAGAAAATGATTTGGCGGTATTGGCTACTGGGTTGAAGATAGAGCCGTTGGGGTTATCGCAGGCCGAGCCGTGGCCGGGATATTGGGTAATGGTTGTGGGTAGCGCTGACGGCTACCAAGGTTCGGTCGCATTTGGTTCGGTGTTAAATGCAACGGATAACGAGATCTTTATTACCGCCAATGTTTCTGGCGGCAATAGCGGTGGGCCACTAATTGATAATGAAGGTCTAGTTATTGGCACAACTAGTTGGGGCAAAAAGAGTGAGCAATACAACGGTGCGAAGTCGCTTAATGCGATGTGTGAGCAGATCTTGAAATGCGATGGTGAGTTTTATTGGGCGCGGGATTAAGTTAGCGGAAGTTAGTTGCGAATAACTTCGCCAGGTATCTCTTTCTCCCCCACTGCGATCGTAACCGCGGATTTTGCACGAGCGGTTATTGTGATTGAGTAGATCCCGGCTTTGGCTGGGGCGTCAATGCGCGATAGATAGAAGTAATTGGTGCCGGTGTACTTTTCATAGAACAAGGTTCGCTCAGTAATCTTCATTACCGTCTTTTTTCCATCTGGCGCGGTGACTATCACTTTTGGAAGACGGTTATTCTTTAGTTGATTGCTGGGTGGTTGATCGATAATTAAGTATTGAACAGCCAGTTGATCGCCATCTTTAAGCGCTGCGCGAAATGCTTTCTTCTGCCCTGCTTTACTAAATGATGCTTGCACCGCAAATGAGACTGTGCCATCGACTAACAACGGGCCCTTTGCCGGAGTCGTATCTGTATTTTCGAGAAAAACGGGTTGATGGGCAGCTGCTGAAGTTAATCCGAGCAGAGTAAGTGCCAAAACTGCAGAAAGTAATCGCTTCACTTGACTCACTAAAA
>JBIJCP010000043.1:0-9113 GCA_044344635.1 Candidatus Planktophila sp.
TTCTTCCGCGATCTCAGAAAGCATTTGCAGAGGGCAAGAGCGGGAGGGCATTTAAAAACGCTATCTGGCCAGGTATCCCTGCTCTTGTTGGAACATTTATTGTTGCCGGATTAACAATACTTTTCCGTGGCGATTCACTAAGTAATCAATTCTTATGGATTACTCTTGTAATTGTCTGGGCGCTAACCGTGCCACATATGGCAGTAACCGCACGAATGGATCGAAAGGCGCTGTCTTGAAAATTTTATTGGCCGCAATCTTAACTCTTACTTTGATGCAGCCTGCCAGCGCTGCGCCGGTGTACGTCTTTCCAGTAGCTGGGTGCGATGTAAATTATGCACGATCTCACCACGATTACGCAGCAACTGATATTTTGTCGAAGAAGGGTTGCAGATTCGTCTCACCTATAAATGGCGTGGTTGATGAAGTAAGTCGTAAGGAGGTCTGGAGTGGTAAAACCAATTTAGGTATTGATCGCGGAGGGTTATATGTATCAGTAATTGGTGAAGATGGCGTTCGCTATTACGGATCTCACCTAGTTTCTGTTGCGAAGGGCATCGAACCAGGAGTTGCAGTCACTGCCGGACAGGTTCTTGGAAGAGTCGGATCAACCGGAAGTGCGCGAGGAACCGCGCCACATCTGCACTTTGGAATATCGTGGCCAACTCCATCGCAAGCAAATGTTTGGTGGGTGCGGCGTGGAGTTGTACTTCCTTGGAAATACTTAGATGCTTGGAAGAGCGGTAAGGATTTATCTCCTGCGAAGGCAGTTATTGCAGCTCTAAAAAAGCGCGGTGAGATTCCACCGCTTCCCAAAAAATATTAGAAAAATAGACAATAAAAATCCCTCACCGCTTTCGCGATGAGGGATTTTTAGTAAACGTAAGTGTTATTAGTTAGCGTTCACTGCATCGGCCTGAGGACCCTTTGGACCCTGTACGACCTCGAATGAAACTGACTGACCCTCTTCAAGGGACTTGTAACCGTTTCCTTGGATTGCTGAGTAGTGAACGAATACATCTTGTCCGCCACCATCAACTGCAATGAAACCGAAACCCTTTTCAGAGTTGAACCACTTAACTGTACCTGTTGCCATGTTTTACTTTTCCTTCGATATGTGGGTGTTTAAGAAATCCTCAAACACGGTCTTCCTCTTGCGCCAGCGATACCGAGCAAAGCACTACTGCCATGAAACGGGTCCTGATTAAGCGTCCGACTAAGGAAAAGGGTACTGCCTACACACGCGTACACCTAACGCTGGTCTAGACAGTTACGCTTAAATGGAGCAAAATTGGATCCACTAGATAGTAATTGCAAGCGCATATGGGCTGGGGAAGGTCGCATAGCGCGGTCTTGCTAGGTACTTTCTAGGAGCAGAACATGCAAGAGCTACAACCATTAGGCCAGAACAGAGATCGCCTCAAGGAATCTGTTACCGGTTTACTTGTCATACATAGCGCACCTAATGCGCTGCGCCCGCATATTGAATGGGGCTTGCAAGCAATCCTAGGTACTTGGTTAACCATTAATTGGCAAGAGCAACCATGCATCGGGGGAAGTTACCGAGCGACAATTGAATTTCGAGATATGCGAGGAAGCGCCGCAAAGATTGCATCTGCACTTCGTGGGTGGCATTACTTGAGATTTGAAGTTCGTGAAGAATCCGAACTCGGGGGAGAGTTCTATCGTGCCACCCCCGAGCTAGGTATTCACCGAGCAAGTATTGATGGCCTGGGAAATATAGTTGTGACCGAACATCAGATTATGGATGCGCTCGCCAAGAGTTTTGATGAAATTTCCATACGTGAGGCTATCGACCAAGTGCTGGGAAATAGATGGGAAGAAGAGTTAGCCCCATTTCGTGAAGTTGAAATTGATAAGGTTATGCAACTGCGCGCTATTTAATGAGTTAAGATATAAATATGACAATTCCTGAGAGCCCAATTATTCAAATAGAACGTCGCAAAGCGATCGCCTTCATTATTTCTGCGCTGATTCTTGCGCTGGCAATTGGCGGTGGCTTGGTACAAGTTGGTTCTGGATTTGCTAGCCGATCAGATAATGGAATTGTTGTTACTGGTTCTGCGCGTACTGAAGCAATTGCAGATAACGCTGTTTGGACTTTATCGGTATCACTTTCTCGCCCGAGCGTCTCTGATGCGGTGGCCAAAGTTGGAAATGATGTTGCTGCAGTGACAAAGTATCTTGCAGATGGTGGAATTCCTGCTGAGGCGCTAACCCTTGGACCAGTTTCTACATATGGTCAAGAAGAATGGGTAAATGGAAATTCAACAGGGCGAATTTTAAATTATCGCGCCAGCCGCGATATCACTGTTCGCACCAAGGATGTCGAACTTGTCTCCAATCTTTCACAAGGAATTGGCTCAATCCTGCAGACTGGCGTATCAGTAAATAACTATGGGCCTCAGTATTACATCTCAACGCTCGCTGAACTTCGTCCACAATTGCTTGAAGAAGCGATGAAAGATGCCAAAGTTCGCGCAGAAGCAATTACCAAAGCAGTTGGTGGCAGCGTTGGAGCGGTTACCAGCGTTAGGAGCGGAGTCTTCCAAGTGACGACACCAGATTCGACTATGACATCTGATGGTGGCGCATATGACACGACCACGATCAAGAAGACAGTTACTTCAACTGTTTCAGTTACCTTTACCGTAAAGAACTAGCCATCTAGAAGATGTCACGGGCACAGGAGTTAATCACCTATTTTGGGATGAAGCCTCTGCCGGTTGAGGGCACTTATTTTATAAATACCTATATTTCACAGAACAAGACTGCCGCTGGCGGTCCTGCAGGAACTGCAGGTTTGGGTTTGTATCAAAGTGATCCAGTTAGTGCATCTACAACTCATGTTCTGGAATTTGATGAGGTCTGGCATTTTTATGAAGGAGATCCCATCGCTTTATATGAATTTCATAGCGATGGCACTGCTCGCACAATCACCTTAGGTCGAGATATCGCCGCTGGCCAAGTAATGCAGCACACGATTAAAGCGGGAGTAATACAAGCCGGAGAAGTTGCTCCCGGTGGGCAATGGGCGCTCTTTGCTTGCACTATGTCACCAGGTTTTACCGCAACTTGTTTTCGCGGTGTGAGTAAATCTGAATTAACCGGTAAATACCCTGGCTATGAGGGGATTATTGAACGAATTGGTGTCCCCGATGGACACGAGACCAACTTGCCGAAAGATTATGTAAACGAGAGATATAAAAACTAGAGCGGAATATTTCCGTGCACACCGCGACGATGTGGCGCGGCAGCTAAAGCGCGAGCAAGTGCGGTGCGAGTATGAATTGGCTCAATAATTTCATCTACTGCGCCAATTTCAACTGCCTTTGTAACTCCGCCAGATACCTTGTCGTGTTCTGCTGCAAGTTCTAACTCCATAGCTTCGCGTTGTTCAGGAGCCAGATCAGCCAATATACGACGGTGCAGCACGCGCACTGCAGCAACTGCGCCCATCACCGAAACTTCCGCACCTGGCCAAGCAAATACTCTGGTTGCACCCAGTGACTTAGCGTTCATTGCAACAAATGCACCTCCATAAGCACGCCTTGTTATCAAGGTAACCCGTGGCACAACAGCCTCACCGAATGCGTGCAATAACTTTGCGCCGCGACGAACCGCGCCTTCCCACTCTTGACCAGCGCCAGGTAAGAAGCCGGTCACATCTGCAATCACAATTAAAGGAATTCCAAAGGCATCACATGTGCGGACAAAGCGCGCCGCTTTCTCACCAGCGGCAGAATCTAAAACGCCACCGATATGCGCCGGGTTGTTGGCGATAACACCGACGGTGCGACCACCAAATCTTCCCAATACCGTGGTCATGTTTTCAGCCCAGACAGGAAGCAACTCTAATTTTTCGCCATCCGAATCTAAAATTGCATCGATTAATGGATGTACTTCATAACTGCGCTTGGCTACGGCAGGAACATAGATAGATAGATCTAAATCCTCAAGATCGGTATCCATATGTCCTTGGTTTGCAATTAGCGCCGTCACATCACGAATCTCATCAAAAGCTTCCTGCTCTGTCTTGGCAATAACGTGTGCAACGCCGCTATTTTTACTGTGCGCTTCCGGGCCACCAAGGGAAGCCATATCAACATCTTCACCAGTGACAGATTTAACGACATCTGGGCCAGTGACAAAGATGCGCCCTTCAGGTGCAAGAACAACAATGTCTGTAAGTGCTGGACCATAAGCACCGCCGCCGGCAGTTGGACCAAGAACGAGTGATAGTTGTGGAATTCGACCGCTGGCGAGAATCATCGCTTGAAAGACTTCACCGAAGGCATTTAAAGATGAAACTCCATCACTTAAGCGCGCACCACCGGAATGCCAAATACCAATAATCGGCAACTGTTTAGCCATCGCTTCTTTATATGCGCTAACGATTACGTGTGAGCCATCCACGCCAAGTGCGCCGCTCTTTATTGTGGCATCGGATGCGAATACAACAACTTTATTTCCCTTGATCGCACCAGTCGCCGCGATCATTCCGCAATTAGTGCGTTCGACTAAAAGTGAATCCGTGCCTGGATCAAGTAGGCGTTGAATCCTTACTTGTGGATCTTGCGGGTCGACCTCGGTGTGGACCATAAAAATGAGTTTATAGAGTTGCGAAAGCCAATACAACGTTATGGCCACCGAAACCAAAGGAATCGTTGAGCGCGGCTATCTGTCCTGCCGGCAATTGACGAGGCTGATCGCGCACCACATCAATTGTCACAGCAGGGTCTAAGTTCTCAATGTTAATTGTTGGGGGAGCAAGACGTTCTTGCAGCGCCTTCACGATGAAGACAGATTCAATTGCGCCTGCGCCACCAAGTAAATGACCAGTCATAGATTTTGTTGCAGATACCGCAACATGATCTGAATCTTTACCAAGAGCCAATCGAAGCGCATTGGCTTCAGCTACATCTCCTGCGGGAGTCGATGTAGCGTGCGCATTTAAGTGGACAATATCTTTAGTAGAAAGTTTGGCATCTTGAAGCGCAAATTTAATCGCTCGCTGTACTCCAGATCCTTCGGGATCGGGTGCGGCGATGTGATAACCATCAGAGGAAAGGCCTTGACCAACTAACTCGCAGTAAATTTTGGCACCGCGCGCTTTAGCGTGTTCGTACTCTTCTAGAATTAAGATTCCGCCGCCTTCGCCGAGCACAAAACCATCACGATCAGCGTCATAAGGACGTGATGCGCGTTCTGGCGCATCGTTACGAGTGGAAAGCGCCTTCATTGCAGCAAAGCCCGCCATCGGAAGTTGGTGAATAGCGGCTTCAACGCCACCGCTGACGATTACATCGGCGCGATTAGATCTAATCATTTCTAGCGCATAACCAATTGCTTCAGCACCAGATGCACAAGCGCTGACTGGAGTGTGCACACCAGCTTTGGCCTGTAGTTCGAGGCCAACATTGGCAGCGGGACCATTTGGCATCAACATCGGAACGGTGTGCGGGCTGACACCGCGCGCACCTTTCTCTTTTAAATTATCAAACTGGTCAAGGAGCGTGATTACGCCACCGATGCCAGATGCGATTACGACGCCCAGCCGCTCCTTATCAAGGCCAGGCGAACCAGCATCTTTCCAAGCTTCGCGAGATGCAATAAGTGCAAACTGTTCTGAACGATCTAAGCGGCGCATTTCTACCCGCTCCATCTGATCTGCTGGTTCTGTCGCAACGCGCGCAGCAAAGTGCACCGGTAACTCTTCGCGCCAATCTTCGGTCAATAGCCGCACACCACTCTTGCCAGCGATAAGCGCAGCCCAAGTGCTGGCAACATCACCACCAAGGGGAGTCGTAGCACCTAGCCCAGTAACGACTACGCGACGTTGTGACATGAAATTACTTATGCGGCAGCGTTAACGATGAAGTTAACTGCATCTCCTACTGTTGCGAGATCAGTTACTTTCTCATCAGGAATCTTTACACCAAAGCGCTCTTCGCAAGCGACCACAACTTCGACCATGCTTAATGAATCAACTTCTAGGTCATCAGTGAAGTTCTTATCTAGTTCGATTGAAGCGGCTGGAATTCCTGCTACTTCTTCAACGATCTCTTTGATTCCTGCGAGTACATCTGCTGGTGAAAGTGCCATTTTGATGGATCCTTTTCTTTTTACATTGTGAATAGGGAGTAATTCTCCCCGATAAAGCCCCTTACTTCCTAGTAATTGGCGGGTAAAGTTAGAAAATTTATGGTTTTGGTGGCAATTTCACAACTTGGCCAGCGTAAACGAGACCCGCACCATAGCCGATAAGCAGGGCTAACTTCCCGTGTAGTTCGGGATGCTTAAGCAAGAGCGTATCCATTGCTAGCGGAATTGAAGCAGCCGATGTATTTCCATTTGTTCTAATGTCATCGGCGATGATTACCGAATCTGGCAACTTCATCTCTTTCGCCATAGTTTCAATTATGCGCACATTTGCTTGATGTGGAATAAAGGCATCGATTTCATTAACGCCAAGACCGGCTGAATCCAAGGCCTTTAGCGCCGCCTTGCTCATTGAAAAAACTGCCCAGCGAAATACTTTCTGACCTTCTTGCGTGATATTGGGCCACTTAACATCTGCCTTAGTTAGCTGTGTTTCGGTATCGCGCACATCTATCCAAGATGGATTCATCAAAATAGCATCGCGATTATCTGAGTCGGAGCCCCATTCAACTGGGCCGATTCCTGCATCTTGCGATTCCCCGATAACTACTGCGCCCGCACCGTCAGCGAAGATAAAGGCGGTCGCACGATCTGTGGGATCTGTAAAATCTGAGATTTTTTCTACGCCAATTACCAATACCTTCTTAGCGCTTCCGGCACGAACAAAATCGTGCGCCATAGCAACGCCATAACAGAACCCCGCGCAAGCTGCGCCGATATCAAAGGCAGCGGCGGTGGGATTTCCCATTCGCTGAATAATTGCAGTTGCTGCAGATGGCGCTTGATGTGGGTAGGTAATTGTTGCAACAATTACCGAATCAATATCTTTAATCGTTAACTTGGCGCGCGCCAGCGCTTGTTCTGCTGCGCCAATTGCCATGTCAACAACTGATTCATCAGGGCCGGCGAAGCGACGGGATTCGATTCCGGTTCGTTGCACAATCCATTCATCGCTGGAGTCAATGGCATCAACAATCTCTGAGTTGGGAACCAAACGAGATGGACGATAGACACCAACGGAGAGGATTGAGCTTTCGCTACCGGATTTAGTTTTGATGACCATTACTTATCCTCTTCGTTCTGCTCGTCTAGATTTTCCTCGTCTTGGTGGCGCACAATAAATTCCTTGGCAAGTGTGACATCTTCTGCGCTTTTTAAGGCGAAAGTTTCAATAATTGGTACCGCGCGCTTTAACAATCCAACCAAAGTTCCAGCTGGAGGTATTTCAACTGCGCCTGAAATGTGGCGAGATAGCGTGGTCATACATAAATCCCAACACACAGGGTTAGAAATCTGCGCAACTATGCGATCTAAGATCTCGCGTCCATCTTGCAGTACCGCTCCATCTTTATTGGAGATCACCAGGCACTTGGCTGAGTGAACAGTAATTTTCGCGGCGATTTCTCGCAGCGGCTCTACCGCAGGTTGCATATAAGAGGTATGAAATGCCCCAGCAACGGCGAGCGCACGTACTCGCGCACCTTCTGGCGCTAATTGAGCGAGCGCATCTAAATCTCCAGCGGCAACGATCTGTCCTGCGCCATTGTCATTTGCGGCAACTAAACCCAAGTCAGAGATCGCGCGAAGCACAACTTCGCGATCGCCACCAAGTACAGCGGCCATTCCCGCAGGTGCAAGAGCTGCTGCTTTAGCCATCTCTAAACCACGGGCGCGAACTAACTTCATCGCATCTACTTCATCAATAACCCCAGCAATTGCCGCGGCCGTAATTTCACCGACGGAATGGCCAGCGACGATCGCAATCTTTGCGCTGCCTAGCGCGCGGGCACCCAATAACCCTGCCGCAACAATCAGCGGTTGGGCATTGGCGGTATCTTTAATTTCATCAGCATCGGCAGTTGTGCCAAGGCGCAATAAATCGAGATCGATCTGCGCCGACCAATTAGCCAGCAATTCCTTGGTTGAAGGATTACTTATCCAAGGCTCGAGCATCCCAGGAGTTTGAGCTCCCTGACCGGGTGCGATAAATGCGAGCATAGATTAGATATTAAGGGTAAACCGGCTCGCAAATTACTTCTCCAGCGTAGGTTGATTCGCTAATGCGCTGCCGAATTTCGGATTGTTAAAATTTCTACTCACCAGTAACATCTGCCTTATGAAGATCGCAGTGTGTGTAAAGCAGGTTCCGGATTCGTGGGCTGAGAAGAAGATGGTCAATGGCCTTCTCGATCGCGTAAACGTTGATGCCGTTTTAAATGATTTAGATGAATATGCAGTCGAAGAAGCGCTGCGTATCTGCGAAGCAAATGGCGGTAATGAAGAAGGTGGCGCAAATACCGTCACAGTTATTTCAATGGGACCTGAGCGCGCAACCGAAGCAGTACGAAAAGCGTTATCAATGGGTGCAAATGATGCGATCTTGATTAGCGATGGCGCACTCGCTGGTGCAGATGCTTTGGCAACTTCAGCGGTTCTCGCCAAGGTACTTGGCGATGGCGGGTATGACCTAGTTATTTGCGGAACTGAATCAACGGATGCGCGAATGAGCGTTGTTCCAGCGATGATCAGCGCTCGCTTGGGTTGGGCACAGTTAACTTTTGCCTCCAAAGTAACCGTTGATCCTGCCGGAAAAGTTGCGATTACTCGAGTGACAGAAGCGGGCGTTGATGAAGTTTCCGCACCATTTCCTTGCGTCATTAGCGTGGTTGAGAAGATTAATGAACCGCGTTACCCATCATTTAAAGGAATTATGTCGGCAAAGAAAAAGACCATTGAACAACGTGATTTAGCTGCAGTTGGCGTTTCATCGCAGAGCGCTTGGTCGCAAGTAAAAGATGCAACGCCACGACCAGCCCGCGCCGCAGGAATCAAAGTTACCGATGAAGGTAGTGGCGGAGAAGCGCTAGTTAATTTCCTAGCAGAGAAGAAGTTGATATGAGCAACGTATTTATCTTGGCTGATTTCGCAGG
>JBIJCP010000044.1:0-8985 GCA_044344635.1 Candidatus Planktophila sp.
GCTGCATAAAGAGTGGAAAGTCCGCCCATACTCGAGCCAATCAATGCGGTATTACTTGCCGCTATTTCTAATTGCAGCATTTCGAGTAATTGTGGGACATAAATACCGAAAATACTCTCTAGATATTGATCCCCACGTAAAAGTTCTAGATCTGATTTAGAAATATTGGGAAGGTTTACTGGTACATCCTCTTGAAAGAATCTTTGTGGTGATAAGTCCTTGGCGCGACCCATGGGATCGGCCTTTGATGAGCTATGCCAAATTGCAATAATTACTGGAGGAACGATTCCAGCCTCATAACTAACTTTGAAGGAATGCTGCGCCATCTCCCAAGTTTTTCCACGATGAGTTGAACTCTTGCCATCGAAGACATTCTGCCCATCGTGAGCCACGAGGAGATGGCTACTTGGCTCTTGTGGAGCCCACAATTCAACGGTGCGACCAGCGAAATCAAAGCGTGAGACTTCTCCGGGCACCCCACGGATCTGATATCTCTTAACCAACTCCATAGTGCGACAATAGTGCAATGTCCGTTCCGCGCCGCAACATCATGTGGTTTCGCAGAGATCTACGTATCGGCGATAACCCCGCCCTTTTAGCGGCGATCGAATCTAGTGATGAAGTAATCCCACTATTTATCCTGGATAAAGCCCAAATTGCCGAAGCCGGCGAAAAATTACTGGCGTACATGGGTCAATCACTACGGGCGCTGGATCAATCACTTGGAAATAAATTACATATTGTTGAAGGCGATCAAGTTGAAATACTGTGTGAGCTAATTGATCTATATAAAGTAAATGAAGTCCACATTTCAGATGAATATGAAAGATATGGCGCTGCTCGCGATGCACGAGTGGAATCTGCTGGAATTAATCTGATCCGAACCGGTAGCCCTTACGCGGTAAAGCCGGGTCGCGTCTTAAAGCCTAGCGATGCCACGCCTTATCGGGTTTACACACCTTTCTATCGCGCATGGCTTACACATGGTTTCCGTGCACCTGCAAAAACCCCGAGCAAGATAGTTGCGCCAATGCCACCGGATAAGTTTCGCGCCTTTCCTGACTTTCCAACGCCACCTGGCGTTCAAATAATCGCAGCAGGCGAGAAGGCTGCGCTAGAAAGATTTAAAGTTTTTTCAAAGAGTGGTTTAGATCAGTACGACGAGAATAGAAATTTTGCCGGTATTGATGGCACGTCGAAGATGAGTACCTATCTCAAATTTGGTGAGATACATCCACGAACTCTCTTAGCAAATCTTGGCCAAAGTAAAGCGCACGATACTTTCCGCAAAGAGATTGCCTGGCGCGAATTTTATGCCGATGTTTTATTTAATAATCCAAATACCGATACCGAGTACTATGCACCGCGCTTTAGTGAGATGCGATATGACAAACCAGGTGCGCAGTTTAAAGCTTGGTGTGAAGGCAAGACTGGCTACCCCTTTGTTGATGCAGCCATGCGCCAGTTGGTTCTTGAGGGATGGATGCATAATCGGACCAGAATGGTGGTCGCATCATTTCTAGTTAAAGATTTACATCTTGAATGGCAGCTAGGAGAACGCTTCTTTGCCGATCACTTAGTTGATTACGACGTTGCCTCAAATGCCCACGGCTGGCAATGGACCGCCGGCTGCGGCACAGATGCATCTCCTTATTACCGCGTCTTTAATCCGATTGAACAAGGAAAACGCTTCGATGAAAATGGCGATTACATCCGCAAATATGTTCCAGAGCTAGCTCACTTATCAGCTGCAGAAATTCACGAACCTTGGTTATATCTGGATGGTTATTCAAAGGGATATAGCGAACGGATAGTCGACCATTCACTAGAAAGACTGGAATCACTCGCCCGCTTGCAAGAGATTAAGGCTGATAAGCCCGAGCCTCCGCGCTAGATCGTTTAGCTTCATACATTGCTAAGTCAGCTCGTTGCAGTAAATCAGCGCTACCGTCGTTTCGCACATGTCCGATACTGACACTAATTGAGATTGATTTACCATCCAAGATAAATGGATAACTTAAAGATGCTTTTAACGCGCTAGCTAACTCCAACGTTGCTTCTTGAGTACCAGCCGCAATCACTCCAAATTCATCGCCGCCTAGCCTTGCCAAAATAGCACCGCTCGGAAGTGAGCGGCTAAAGCGCTGTGAAACCTGGCGCAAGATGCGATCGCCCATTTCGTGACCATATCGATCATTGACTGGTTTGAATCCATCTAAATCTAAGAGAAGCAGCGCTCCCTCCGCATCTTTAAATGCAGATAACTCCGCGATTAGTCTGCGCCGATTGGGCAAACCAGTTAATTCATCGGTGCGAGCCAAAACTTTCTCTTCTCCTAGGTTGTTGGCCTGCCTAATAACCAAAGTCATTCGGATAAATGCTAACAAAAGTGTGGCGATTGTTGGAATTACTACATAAGTAGGAAAGTATGCGGGACGCAGGGCGATCGCTGACAGAAGCGCTGGGCTTATAAAAATTGAAATTGCAATAAGAGCTGGATGGATCTTACCTTGCGAGCTATTCTGTGTTGGTTTGTACCAGAACGCGAGCGATAGTAATGCAAAACCGATCAACCACCCGAGATCGCTAAATTGGCCAAATTTATATGTCCCTTGGATCTGCGACCACAAGTAATAAAAGTCAGTTAAAGTGAATGCAAAAATTCCAATCACAATCAGCAACAAGCGCATTGAAAAGTTGGAGAGCACAACACCGGCCAGGACTATGACAATTAAAGCGATATCGCAGATGGCATAAAGGAGTGAGAAAAAATATCCCAAATCTGACTCACCTACCAATTGTTTGAGCGACAATGCAGCGATAATTGAGGTGAAACCCAATCCAAAGATGGCGGCATCCAGTAGTTCTATCGCTTGCAACCTTTTCCCTCTGCCGATTGCTCGCGGAATGGCGATAAATGCAAAAGGATAGAAGGCGCAATAAGCAATATTGGAGACCAATTGTTCGCGAATAGTAAAGTCGAAGAATTGACCCAAGCTCGAAGCCGTTGATCCGATACCCCAAGCAGCCGTGGCCAATATAAAGAAGGCAATTGCCAGCGGATCGTTATGCAGTGGTGCCTGAAAGAGAGCGATTACCAGCAGAAGAATTATTGCATTGTAGAAGATTAAATCGATAGCAATTGTCGGTTCGGATATAAAAGCGCGGACCACAACTAACGTGACCACGAGATAGATAGGCAACCACTTAGCGGTTCGGTGGATTATCACCAACAAAAGTTAAGGGAGAAGAACCTCAACTCTTAATAGGGGAATCCTAAGATCTGATTCTTTAAAAACCCTTGGTGCAGATCAAACTAGCCATGCTGCGTGAGCTCTTAACATCTTCCTTTGAGTTTTCGTATTGCAGTAGCGCTTGTTCGCGCGCTGTCTTACTGCGCTTGCTTTGTGTGCCCACAGCCGTGTATGCCTTAATTGCAGCATCGTAATTTCGAACTGCAGAGGTGTAGTTGTCAATTATCTTTTTGTTCTTCACTAAGTTTGCGGTATCTGCCATTAAGACATTTAAGAGCGCAGTAATTGATTCCATCTTTGCACGATATTCCGGGATCAACTGGCTTGATTTTTCTTCTTGCAGAGTTTGCTTTGCGATATCAGCATCTAATTTCGCAAGAGTGGCATCTGTCGCTGTTTTAATTTTTGGCAAGTTTGCAAGAGCTTTGTTATAAGTATTTGCAGTCTTAATGCAGTCGACCGATAGCCAAGTTAACTTTGCATTCTTTACAAGAGGATTTTTGGCACAGCGGTAAGTAGAACTTTTAACCTTGGTTGTCGCACCTGCCTTGTTGCAGGCGACGCCATTACTGATCTTAGTTACGGCGTTAGCTGGCACAGCAGTCATTGAGGCAGCGACAAGAGCTACTGAACCGAATGCCACGACAACTTTGCGAAACATAAAGACCTCCATTAGATATGAGTAAATCTTAGCGAATTGCCAGCGCCAGATTATGGATGTAAGCGGAGAAAATCGTGTGAATTATCTCTGTTTGACTCGAAGATTCATTCCCACGCGCCTAACCAGCGGCCTTGGCATAAGAGAGATAAATCCAACTAAAAGTTTGTACTGCCATCCAGGTATAGAGACAGCTTTACCTGCGAGGGCATCTTTCCAAGCCTTTGCCACTAAAGCATCGGAATTAAGCCACATAAATTGTGGAAGCCCAGCCATCTTCATCCTGCCGCGCTGATGAAATTCTGTTCGAGTAAATCCCGGGCAAAGCGCCGAAATCTTTATATTAGTTGCAGATAACTCGGTATGAAGTGACTCAGATAAAACTGTTAAATATGACTTGGATGCGCTGTATGCCCCTCCCGCGATAAAGCTGGCGACTGACGAGACATTGATGATCACACCGGAGTTTCGGGCCTTCATCTTAGGTAGCGCAACGTGCATCAGCCGCATCGGGGTTCGTACCAAGACCTTTAACACCTCTTCTTCTCTTGCCAGATCACTTACCGTGAATGGTTTATTGATTCCAAAACCCGCGTTATTAATCAAGACTTCAATTTCATTATTAGAAATAAACTCTTCAACTTTGAAACACCCAGACTCGGTTGCTAAATCTGCCACGATCACAATGGAATCGACTCCATACTTTTCTTTCAACCCGGCGGCTCGTTCATTTAGCCTGACTTCATCACGGGCGACTAAAACCAAATTGAAATTTGCAGCGGCTAATAACCTGGTGAAACTTTCACCGATTCCCGAAGATGCCCCAGTTACTAAAGCCCAATTTCTCATCACGCCTCCATCATTTCAGTGCGCCGTATGCACCGACAGGCACAACCGGGTCATTAGGTCTTACAGGTTGAAGATACTTGTAAGGAGCGCCTTGTTCGGGACGTTGGTCTAAGTCACCTTTATTGGGCCAGAGCGACATAGCGCGTTCTGCCTGGGCGGTAATTGTCAGGGATGGATTGACTCCCAAGTTCGCGGTGATTGTCGAGCCATCAACGATATGTAGTTTCGGATAATTAAAGACGCGATGATATGCATCAATAACTCCAGATTTCACATCGCTACCGATTACACATCCGCCTACAAAATGAGCGGTAAACGGTGCGCTAATTAAGTCACCGACGTGCCCGCCAGCGATTCCGCCATATTCATTAGCGATATGTCGCACCGCTTCATTTGCAGCGGGAATATAAGTCGCATTTGGGTGGTCGCTATCGTTCTTTGAAGTTAATTTAAAACCAAAAATTCCACGTTTGCCTTTGACGGTTACCGAAGAATCTACATCTTGCAGTACCAGCGCAATGACCGTTTTTTCACTCCAGTGGCGCACATTTATGATGCGTGCCAAGAGCGATGGTCGGGCAATAAATTGCTTTAACCAATGCCTACGCCGTTCTTTTCCAGTAAATCCGTCAGTCATTATCGTTTGCAACAACCCCATGAAGTTACTGCCTTTGCCATAACGCACCGGCTCTATATGGGTTCTCTCATTGGGAAAGAAAGATGAGGTAATCGCAGCACCTCGGCTAAAATCAATTTCACGGCTATTCATCAAAGCGCCAGTTAGCGCCTCACTATTTGTTCGAGATAGTTCGCCTAATCGATCGGAAAGTTTCGGCAAGTTCTTTCGCTTCATTTTATGCAGAAGTTTTTGGGTATTAAAAGTTCCAGCAGCGATTACAAGTTCGGTTGCAACGAAAGTAGCGCCGCGCGATCCATCCCAGTTATCGGTCTTAACAGTCTTTACTTCCCATTTGCCGTCTGCCCGCTCTGCAAATTCAGTGACAGTTGTTAGCGGAAATACTTGTGCGCCAGCACCTTCAGCTAACCCCAAATAATTTTTCGGCAGCGTGTTCTTGGCGTTGTGGCGACAACCTGTCATACATTCACCGCAATTTGTACAGCCCACTCGATCTGGACCTTTGCCACCAAAATAGGGATCGCTTGCAGCCTTACCTTCGCCGGCGCCAAAGTAAATTCCGAGTGGAGCCATTTTAAAAGTGTCTGCCACTCCCATCTTCTCGGCGGCAACTTTCATAGCGGCATCACTCGGTGAGAAGTAAGGATTTTCTTCAACACCCAACATTCTGCGCGCTTGGTCATACCAAGGCTCCAGTTCGCGCTTCCAATCAGTGATATCCGCCCACTGCGGATCTTGAAAGTATTTATCTCCTGGCTGGTACAAAGTATTTGCATAAACCAGAGAGCCTCCACCAACGCCGGCTCCGGCAAGAACTAGAACATCTGGCAGAAAATGAATTCGCTGGATTCCATAACACCCCAGTTGCGGAGCAAAGAGAAATTTATTTACCCGCCAGGATGTTTTAGGGAAATCTTTATCTGCAAAACGTTTACCAGCTTCCAAGACGGCAACGGAATAACCTTTCTCCCGCAAGCGAAGCGCAGTTACTGATCCGCCAAAACCAGAACCGATGACTACGACATCAAATTGCAGCTCTTTAGCCATTTGAGTTCACCACTTATTAGATGGCTAACTCCTCGACTGAGATTCCGGCGCTAGATTCTTCACGGATATGCCAGCTGGTGCCGTATTCTTCAAGTAAATCAAGGAATGGCTTCGCTGCAAACCATTCTGGTCCGTTTACACCTTCAGGCTTCCAAGTACCTCTGTGCAATAACTCCATAGCGATAACTGGGTTTATTGCAGTCTGCCAAACAACTGCCTGATCACCATAATTTTTCATTGACCATTCGTTATCAACCACGTTATATATATAGCAAGCGTATGGCTTACCGTTTTTATCTAAGCCCTTAACCAAAGTTCCTGCACAAGTCTTACCTTTCATACGCGAACCAAGTGTTGCTGGATCAGGAAGTGATGCCGCTAATAAATCGCGAGGTGAAACTGAGTGGCCCTGTACTTCCACCGTTTCTTTACGATCTAAACCAAGCATATGAATTGTCTTTAAAGTTGTGATGAACTGCGCACCGAGCCCGTACTTGAAATTTACTTTCTTAGCATCGACTTTCTGTGGTATCAGAACAACTTCTTCGTGCTCCACATTCACACATTCAACCGGCCCGATTCCTTCTGGAAAATCAAAAATCTCAAGTTCGCTAAATGGTTCAGTCGTAAACCAGCCACGACCATCTTCCCAAACCAAAGGTGGATTTAGACACTCTTCAATTGTGGTCCAGATGGAAAATGAAGGTGCGAAGTCTGCACCTTCAACAATTAAATTGGATCCATCTAAAACGGTTATTTCATCAATACGTGAGAAGAGATGCTCTGATGCGTATTTAGCAAAGACATCACTCATTCCAGGCTCGATACCCATACCTACGAGTGCGTAAATACCTCGCTCACACCAGTTCCAATCGCGCGCAAATTGTTCATCTCCCAGTTTCACACCGGTTTCAGAATTTGGATAATGTGGATGAGGGCGAGATAACGACATCGCCATATCCATGTAATTCTTATCTTCAATTTCGCAGGCCAAGAAAATCGGCATTACAAAACGAGGGTCTACCGCATTAATTACGATATCTGGGTTCGCCTTACGAATTAAGGCGCGGATATCTTCTAACTCTGCAGCATTGACTTCTGCTGCAGAAAAACGAGGGTCTTTAACTCTTGCTACAGCATCTTCTGCGCGTGACAGGTTGCGATCTGCGATAACCATTGAGGTGATAAATGGACGTCGTGATGCGATATTTGCAATTGCCCTGCCAACTCCGCCTGCGCCGATAACGAGCGCTTTCATGGGTGGCCTTTCGTTCTGTAATCCACACGGCCGATATTGAGCGTGTTACTCCAAGGTTAGCGATAGAGATAACCTTTGCCAAGTTAAATTGATTTTCCCGCAGGTCCCCGTAGCTCAGTGGATAGAGCAACCGCCTCCTAAGCGGTAGGTCGCAGGTTCAACTCCCGCCGGGGACGCAACTACTTCAAATTAAGTAAAAATAACTGTGCGCTGACCAACAATAAAAATTCGATCTTCGGCGTAGAGTTTTACCGCTTTTGCAAGTACCCGTCTTTCAATGTCGCGGCCAAGTGCTATTAACTCATCTGGTGTTGCAGAATGTGTAACGTGAGCAACATCTTGTTCAATGATCGGTCCTTCATCTAAATCTGCGGTGACAAAGTGAGCGGTTGCACCAATGATCTTTACGCCGCGCTCGTGCGCTTGGTGATAAGGCTTTGCGCCTTTAAATCCAGGTAAAAACGAGTGATGAATGTTAATGATCTTTCCTGGCATGGCGTTGCAAAAATCAGGTGAAAGAATCTGCATATAACGCGCTAAGACGACGAAATCGATTCCGAGCTCTTTTACCTTAGCGATCAAAACGTTCTCTTGTGCTGCCTTGTTGCCAGCGTCAATTGGAAGGTGCATAAAAGGAATTCCGTGTGATTCAACGAGCTGCTTTAGATCTTGGCGATTAGAGACAACTAGAGGAATTTCAATTGGGAGCTCGCCTAGTTCTAGCAGATACATCAAATCGCGCAGGCAGTGGCTCTCTGCAGTAACCATGACAAGTGCGCGCGGCTTCTTTGCTGTTTCGCGAATTTGCAGCGTAGGTGAGAACTTTCCTAATTCACCGTTGAGGCTAGTTTGAGCTGCTGCCATACCTTGTGATGTCTCAAAGCGAGTACGCATAACAAAAGTGTTTGTGGTGTGATCGGTGTATTGCTGATTCTCAATAATATTTCCACCGCAATTAAGAACTGCGGTGGTCATTGCATGAACAATGCCTGGTTGATCAGCGCATTGCAGGGTTGCTATGAGATCCATGGTCTTAGGGTAAGCCCTCTTAGTGAGTGAGAGTAAATCTGCGAAGACTCTTAGGCGCCCACCAGTTACGTTCACCGAATAAGCGCATAAGGGCAGGGACCAGAAGTGCGCGAATGAGAGTTGCATCCAGAAGGACTGCAAAAGCGACTCCGAAGCCGAGCATTTTGATAGATGTGACTCCACTTGTCATAAAGGCGGCGAAGACAACTGCCAGCAGAAGTGCTGCTGAGGTAATAATGCGAGCAGAGCGCTG
>JBIJCP010000079.1:0-5707 GCA_044344635.1 Candidatus Planktophila sp.
CAATTGCACTTCTAGTTAAAGAGGGCGACTGCCGAAGCAGCCGCCCTCTTTAAACACTCTTCTTTAGTTATTCACTAAAGAGCTGGGATTAACCCCAAGCGTTTGCTAGACCGTATTCAGTTGTCTCTGATGGAACTCCATCTTGTGGGTCATCAGTAATCAACTTAACACCGGTGTTGAAGAAGTCCAGACCTTCTGAAGTTGATGGTGTTACACCATTCACTACTAGGTCGTAGATTGCTTGAACACCAAGGTCAGCCATCAACAATGGGTATTGCTGTGAAGTTGCATTGATGCAACCTGACTTAACGGCACCGATACCAGCGCCGCCACCGTCAACAGAAACCATTACATCGATCTTTACGCCAGCAGCAGCTGCTGCAGCACAAGCACCGATTGCTGTTGGCTCGTTAATTGTGTAAACAACGTTGATGTTCTTGTTCTTAGCAAGAAGTTGCTCTAGACCTGTACGGCCGCCGTCTTCGTTAGCACCTGTTGCTACGTTTCCAACGATCTCGTAATCTCCGCCTGAGTACTTGCCCTTCTTATCTTCGTCACCCATCTTGTTTGGATCCTTAACGTCAATTCCCATACCTGCAAGGAATCCGTTATCGCGCATGTAGTCAACAGACACAATGCGGTCATCGAAGATGTCGAGAAGAGCAATTGTTGCCTTCTTGCCAGCAAGCTTTGCAGCTGTCCACTGACCAATTAGAAGACCAGCTTCGCGGTTATCTGTTGCGAAAGTGATGTCTACGATGTCAGCAGGATCTGGTGCTGTGTCAAGGGCAATTACGTATAGACCAGCATCGCGGGCCTTTGTGATTGCTGCGTTAACTTCTGTAGATACTGGAACAATCAAGATTCCAGCGTGCTTTGCAGAGATTGCGTTTTCGATCGCTGCGATCTGTCCTGCGTAATCTGACTCATCTACACCAGATGTAACAGTGAGTTCAACGCCAAGTGTTTCGGCCTTCTCGGTAGCGCCCTTAATCATTGCTACGAAGAATGGGTTCGACTGATCTTTGGTAATTAGCGAAACTGCAACTTTGTCGCTGCTGCTATCGCTATTTGAACATGCAGAGAGCACAAGCATTGACGCTGCTGCTGCGGCAACAATTGCTGCAGTGCGGCGTGAAAAAAGCTTTGCCATATGTATTTCCTCCTATAGGTGGGTTAATCGCGACTGATACTACCTAGGGTTTAGGGCTAAAAAAAGGGTTTCTAGGAGAATTTCACATCGTTACCTAACCGTTACTCATTACAGAAAGGTTCTGATTTCAGGCCTTTAACCCCGAATGAGGGCGATTTCGAAGGGCGAAAGGGTGAGCGGAAAATCCGCTGAAATTGGGCTCCTTTCGGCAAATGACCACCAATCCATGATCTGGCTCGAGTTCTCGCCATCATCGCCTCGCAGGCTCTGAATGGATTTATATCCAGCTAAAACTTTTGGGGTGATTTCTAAAGTCCAAGGTCGAAGTGATGCTACAAGAATTGTCTTTGCTTCTCGATTTTCAAATGCCACCCACGAATTATCAAGGGATGTGGCAATTGTAATTTGATGGGCGCTATGTGCACCCAGCGCTGATATGGCATGAAAGGTAGGGGAAAATTTCACAGAACCAGATTGCGGATAAATTATCCCAAATTCACCAAATAGTTCGTGCCAGGTACCAGAGAAAGCGTTTGCGCTCGCAAGTGCAAAGATTGAACCGAGCGTCCATGCGGCTCCTTCAATACTCCGAATACTTAACGCGAAATCAGGGTTTGTAAAAATCCCACGCGCTTGCCTGCTATGTCCAGTCTCAGGATTTCCGCGAGTTGAAAAAGTGATTGGCGAAATGGAAACTTGCGGTGCAAGATATTTTTGAGCAAATTCCACAGACTCTCGCTGGGTGGCGAGAGTTTTGAAAATAGTTTCAGAATCTGATGAGTGGATTGTTGGTGCCATTGAATAAGAAATAGCATCCCCAAAATCGTGTTTAGCTTTGTGAAGATCGACCAGGTAAGCATCTGAACCCGGGATAAAGGTATTTAGTGAGTTATTTTCCGGTAGATCGTGAGCATCGACAACGCCACGACCCTCACGTTGAATTAGCAGACGCGAACCATCCGGCACTCTATGACTTAACTTTAAAACTTCTGCTTTTAACTCCGCGCCGCTATTTGATGAGAGTAAAGCCGCCTCTAAAGTAAGACCACTAGAAGCTGTGGTCGCTACCTTTTGCGGAGTTAGTGATTCCTCATTAACTCTAAGATGATCAATCCCCAGCAATATAAATGCCTTCTCTAAATCATCAGGGGCCAACAGAGAGTCGCCATTAAATTGCGATCCAATGCTAGGTAGCGCCTCTATTTCGCGTACTAAAATCTTTGATGGATCCGGGGTTGCTTGGCCGGGCGCGCCAACTTCAAAGCCAACGCTCTGCTTCCAGACACTGCCAGCCTTGGTGATAAAGGGGCGTGGTTCGCTCAAGGAGCCGCTATAAATTTTATAGGTATTATCCGTCCAATTTCGCTGATCTTCTGCTTCTAAAACTTTCCCATCAGAAAGCACCTTAACAAAGCGTTGATCCGGCGCCACAAAGTGCATTTCGGCTGATGCTGGAAAAAGACCTTGAATAACACCGTCGAAAACCCGCTGCGGTGCAATATCTTCCATTAGCGAATAAGTCTTTCCTGATGAAAGAACGCTAGACCCCATCCAGTCGGCAGTATTGAGACATATGCAAACGCCCCAGCGATTGATTGAATATTCAGTGAGGCCCTGTAATTCGTAATCAACCGAGAAAGTGTTGCTATCCGAAAGGGTAACTCTTGTTTGAGAAGTCATCACGCCAGTAAATTCATCAGTAATTGTAATTACACAATTACTTCCGATAACTTGGATATCCTCACTATGTTCATCTGGAGTTAGTGTTGACCAATCTAAAGGTCTGATCGCCGTGTAAAGCAAATCAATTAGTTGCGCGCCTTCGTATGTAATATTGCGAATAGCAGCGTGCGCTAAATCTAAAGTGAAGCCTCCGTGGGTTACCCGAGTTGTATCAGGCCAGTGATTAATGCTCACCGCGCAGTCATTCCACCATTGAGATTCATGCTTTTAATCCTATCGATTTGCGTAAGAACGCCACGCTCTGCGTTGCCCATTTATCTTCTAAAGCAATTGTTGCCTGGTAACTCTCTTGCCGCGGCGTCCAGAGTTCAATTACAGATGTTATAGAACGTGTAGTTCCACCAACTGCTGCGATAACGGCAGGAACATCCAAGCGACCTTGGCCAAGTGCAGTTCCTTGAACGGTAAATCCCATTTGGCCATTGGTGCGAACTATTTCAAAATCTTTCATATGAACATTGATAGCGCGGGGTGCTAGCGCTGGAATGACTGTATTTGGGGCTTCAACAGCGCCAAGTGAATTTACAGTGTCTAAACAGATTCCTACCCAATCAGAACCAACGCGATCAATTATCTCGTTAAATTCTGCACAAGTCAGTCGATCGTGATTTTCTATCGCTAATTTGATATTAGCTGATTTGAACTTTGGCGCAAAGGGCTGAAGTAAGTCGCAGATTTCGTTAATTTCTGGTTCGTGCCCCTTGCTATCAATTACTACACGCAAAATCGGCGACCCTAGAATTTGTGCGATCTCCAAGAAGCGCTCAATATTTTCGGATTGAATGCCGCGCGCTCCAACTTCTAAATCGATACCAAAGCTATCTGCAGTAATCTTTAACTTAATTAACTCATCTTTACTTAAGTGCCCGATTGGCAGGTTATCCGCGATCTGCAGAACATCAGCGCCTAAAGCACGCGCTTTCTCTAACAATTCAAAGGCGCTCATAACCACTGGGTGTTCTGGCTCGACTCCACCAATTGCCCAAGGGAAGGTAAAAGTAGAAACGCCTAATTTCATCTTTAGGGTTACTTATCTCCGCCGGTTATTTGCTTAACGCTAGCAAGGACATTTTCTGGCTCGAAAATCGCAGCCCAGTCATCGCGAAAGAGCGAACCTTGTGCGTGCTTTAACGCCATTAGCGCGCCATCAGATAACTTCCAATTCAACTCTTCAAATAAGAGCGCGATACTTATCTGTAGATGTCCCATGCAGAAATCTTTTGCAGCGGCTTCTGGAACACCCAGGTCAATGACTTTTTGTAAGCCCTGGGTAATAACTTCAACACATCCATTAATTAGAGTTTCACTAAGCGCCGGCTCAAGGAGCGCCATTTGTTGCACAGTGATTCGGTGGCTTGCGCTAATTGGTGCAAACATTTCAGTAGCAATTCTTTCAACCAAGTCAGCTTCCTCTTCAGTACCCCAAGCAATTGCAAAAACGAGCGCTTGGGTAGCAAGTCCGCCACCCCAAAAATCTCTACGCGCTGCTGGATCTGTTTCCCCAAGGAGACTGAAAACTGGGGGATGTGTTGGGTGGCAAACGAAACAACTTATATCTTTACGCATTTTCACGCGGTCGGCAGCAATCGCCGCAGGATCTAAAAATAGAATCTTTGTTCCGGGATCTAATTTTGGTACGACTTCATCGGAAATCTGTCGCACTAAAGCATCGGGAGTTGTGAAGATAACTACATCTGTTCCTTTAAGGGCATCATCTAAATCCATTACCTGCAATCCGGCTTCACGGATTCGGGCTTGCCCAGCTTCAGATTTCTCAACAAAGCGCAGCTCATATTTCTTGGTCTCAAGAAGTGGCTTGGTAATTCGGTTACCCATCTTGCCGCCTGCGCCAAGAATTGTTACAACAGTCATCAGAACTCCCGTAGTTTAAATGTTTTAAGTTTTGAAACTCTAGCAGCAGGAATATGCACTGCGGTAGGCTCATCGGGTGTCAGAGTCAGCAACTGAAAATCTCGCCAATAGATATGTAATCGGAGTCGATTACGGAACACTTTCTGGTCGCGCCTTACTTGTAAGAATCTCAGATGGTGCCGAAATCGCCACTTCTGTCTATGAATATCCGAATGCAGTGATTGAGGAGTTCTTGCCAGCATCAGGTGCGAAACTGCCGCCAGATTGGGCTTTGCAGATACCAGCAGATTACATCGATGTTTTAAAAGTTACTGTTCCAGCTGTGCTAAATGAATCAGGAATCTCACCTGATGCCGTTATTGGAATCACCACCGATTTCACAGCCTGCACAGTTTTACCCGTGAAATCAGATGGGACTCCACTCTCAGAACTTCCTGAGTTCTCCAATAATCCACATGCATATGTGAAGTTATGGAAGCACCACTCGGCCCAACCGCACGCCGATCGAATTAACGAAGTTGCCCATAAGAGAGGCGAACCTTGGATTTCGCGTTATGGAGGCAAAATTTCCTCTGAATGGGAGTTTGCTAAAGCGCTACAAGTTTTAGAAGAGGCTCCTGAAATTTACCAAGCGATGGATAAATGGATAGAGGCTGCGGATTGGATTATTTGGCAACTCTGCGGAAAGTATCTTCGCAATATCTGTACCGCTGGATATAAAGGTGTTTATCAAGATGGAAAGTATCCAAGTAGAGATTATTTAGCGGCTTTGAATCCCAAGTTTGCAGATTTCATCTCTGAAAAACTAGAACATGAAATTGGTCAACTAGGTGCAATGGCGGGAACGCTAACTGCCGAAGCCGCCGCTTGGACCGGTTTGAAAGAGGGAATTGCGGTAGCGGTTGGCAATGTAGATGCGCATGTAACTGCGGCTGCGGC
>JBIJCP010000045.1:0-8534 GCA_044344635.1 Candidatus Planktophila sp.
TTACTGTTGCTAGCTCGTCTTGATCAATCTCGCCAAATGAAGTCAGAGCCAGTAAATTTAAGTAAGTTAGTTTTAGATGCAGTTGAATCTGCCCGTGCCGCTGGTCCTAGCCATCCGGTGACTTTCAATCACTTCGATGAAGAAATTTATGCTCTAGGTGATAACGATCGGATCCATCAAGTCGTCGCTAATTTGCTGGCAAATGCCCGCACACATACTCCGGCAGGAACAGCAATTGATGTATCAGTAAGTCAAGGTGATGATGGAGTGCGAATTCGTATCGCAGATAATGGACCTGGCTTATCGCCAAGAGATCAAGAGCGAATCTTTGAACGTTTCTATCGCGCCGATAGTTCGCGAGTGCGAACAGATGGTGAAGGAACTGGCCTTGGTCTATCAATCGTAGATGCAGTTATGCGCGCGCACGCAGGGCAAGTAAGCGTTGAGTCAGAGATTGGCAAGGGCGCCGCTTTCACGCTCTTCTTTCCAATATCTGCTTAACTCTTAATTGCCGAGTGATTCCATAGCACGCAAAGTTGCGATGCGCTCTTGAATAGGTGGGTGGGTAGAGAACATCTTTGAGACAGCCTTACCATCCAGCGGTGATTCGATCCAGATATGTGCAACTGCATTTGATTTCTGATGAACGACTGTCGAATCAGCAGCTAAAACTTCTAAAGCTTTACGTAGCCCTGCTGGATTGCGAGTAAATGAAACTGCTGTTGCATCAGCAAGTGATTCGCGGCGACGAGAAATTGCGCTTCGCAATAAAGTTGCGGCAATTGGTGCCAAGATTAAAACAAAGAGTGAAACTATCAGCAGTACAGGATTTGCATTATTGTCGCGATCACGACGACCGCCGCCAAACCACATCATGCGCATTAAGAAATCACTTAAGATCGCAATTGCCCCCGCGGTTGTGGCAGCGACGGCAGAGACTAAAGTATCGCGGTTTGCAACGTGCGAGAGTTCGTGAGCGATCACACCTTGTAATTCATCGCGGTCCATAACTTCTAGGATACGAGTAGTAAATGCAATCAGCGCATGTTCTGGGTCACGCCCAGTAGCAAAGGCGTTCGGTGCGCTATCTACAACAATTGCAACTTTTGGCATTGGCAGACCGCTGGCAATAACTACTTCTTCAATCACGTTAAAGAGTTCTGGGTTATCTTCGCGCTGAATTAGCTTCGCACCGGTCATCTTTAAAACTAATTTATCTGAGCCATAATAAGAGCCCCAGACACCGATTAATGAGATACCAACAGCAAATGGCACCATGAAAGTCGATGTGCCAGCGCCAAAGTAAGTTAGCGCCGCATATGCAACAAGTCCGGTAAGTAAGCCCATTGAGGCAAGTAAGAAATAGGTCTTACCTTTATTTGCACTTTGCTGGGCGCGAAAGTCGTGTGTTGCCATTAGTTCTTAGAAAGAAACCTTTGGAACGCTACGCGCTTGTGGATCTTCAACTTCGTAAAATTCGCGCTCTGTAACCTTGGCAAAACCTGCAAAAAAGTTGGTCGGGATAGTTTTTACAGCGGTATTTAGATTGCGGACATTATCGTTGTAGAACTGGCGCGCAAAGGCAACTTTATTTTCAGTAGTTGAAAGCTCTTCTTGAAGTGATAGAAAGTTAGATGATGCCTTTAGATCTGGATAGGCCTCGGCTACGGCAAGTAATCCGCGAAGAGCCTGCGTCAACATTCCATCGGCGGCGGCAACATCGGCAACGCCTGAAGCGGTGGTCGCCTTTGCGCGAGCTGTGACAACTGCATCAAAGGTGCTTTGTTCGTGCTGAGCATAACCTTTAACGGTTTCAACTAAATTTGGGATTAAATCAGAGCGGCGCTTTAACTGCACTTCAATCTGCGCAAAAGATTCATCTACTGCGATATTTAAGCGAATTAACCGATTGTATTGAGCGATAAAGAAAAGTACGAGTAAGGCGACAACGGCGAGCGCGATAATGATTTCCATAGCTATTTCAACCCCTTAAGCAAAGGTTGTATTCCCTTGCTCTTTACTTAATCTTACTCTGATGAAAATTCATAAAGGAGCGGCTAGGGGTAGGTCCACGCTGCCCCTGATAACGCGATGCATAAATCGCAGAGCCGTAAGGATGTTCGGCGGGTGAAGAGAGTTTGATCAGGCAGAGTTGGCCGATCTTCATCCCGGGAAATAATTTAACTGGCAAATTCGCGACATTAGATAGCTCAAGAGTGATGTGGCCTGAAAATCCAGGATCGATAAAGCCAGCTGTTGAGTGAGTTAAAAGCCCAAGACGGCCGAGAGAAGATTTTCCTTCTAGGCGGCCAGCGATGTCATCTGGCAGGGTAATAATTTCGTAGGTGCTGGCAAGAACAAATTCGCCGGGATGCAAGATAAATGCCTCGCCATCTTCGGAGACGACCTCTCGGGTCAGCTCAGATTGCTCGATCGATGGATCAATGACCGAGTACTTGTGATTTTCGAAGACGCGGAAGAATTTATCGAGTCGGACATCAACTGATGAGGGTTGGATCATCGCCTCTTCAAATGGTTCGACGGCTACGCGGCCGGCGGTAATTTCTGCGCGGATATCGCGATCACTGAGTAGCACGGCGTGAGCCTATATGACCGCCACGAAAAGACTGACTTTTGGCTTGCATAAGTTACTGGTGGGTAGCATTATTTGCCTATGAGCCATTACAACGCCAACCTGCGCGATATCGAATTCTGCCTCTTTGACCTGCTCGGCACAGAAAAGGTCTTGGGAACTTCTATCTTTAGTGAGGTCGATCGCGAAACTTCGATGGGCATGTTGGAAGAGATGAAGCGCCTTACCGAAAATGATCTTGCCGAATCTTTTGTTGAAGGCGATCGAGTTGGGGCAATTCTCAATAAAGAGACTGGAAATGTCACACTTCCAGAAAGTTTTAAGAAATCTTACAAGGCATATGTTGATGGCGAATGGTGGCGCCTTGATGCACCAGTTGATTTAGGCGGAACAAAAGTTCCGGCCACTGTGCGTTGGGCGATTGCAGAGATGGTGCTCGGTTCAAACCCTGCGATTCATATCTATGCATCTGGTTATGCCTTTGCACACGTTGCATATGTATTAGGAACTGAAGATCAAAAGCAGATGGCGAAACTAATGGTCGATCGCCACTGGGGCGCAACCATGCAATTGACCGAACCAGATGCAGGTTCTGATGTTGGAGCCGGACGCAGCAAAGCTGTGCAACAACCAGATGGTACTTGGCATATCACCGGAACCAAGCGATACATCACTTCTGGCGATGCAGATTTCTACGAGAATGTAATGCACTTTGTACTTGCTCGTCGTGAAGGCGGGGGACCTGGCACAAAGGGACTTTCACTATTTTTAATTCCTAAGTTTATGTTTGATCTAAAGACTGGTGAGCTCGGTAAGCGCAATGGCGTTTATGTAACTTCGCTAGAAAACAAGATGGGGCTTAATGTCTCGGCTACTTGCGAAGTAAACCTAGGCGAGAAAGAACCTGCTGTTGGTTACTTGCTTGGCGAGGTTCACCAAGGTATCGCGCAGATGTTTAAAGTTATTGAATTTGCGCGCATGATGGTCGGTACCAAAGCAATTGCAACGCTATCTGCTGGATACCAACAAGCTCTCGCCTACGCAAAGGTGCGCGTACAAGGCGGGGATATGAAGGTAATGAACGATAAAGCCAGCCCACGTGTAACGATTATTCATCACCCAGATGTGCGTCGTTCTCTGATGGTGCAGAAATCATATTCTGAAGGAATGCGCGCGCTAGTTCTCTACACCGCATCGATTCAGGATCAAATCGAATTAGCGCTCGCTGCCGGTGATCACGAAAAAGCTAAATCAATGGAAGCGCTAAATGATCTGCTGCTGCCAGTTGTTAAGGGTTATGGCTCAGAGAAATCTTGGACCTTGCTTGGCACCGAATCTCTACAAACATTTGGTGGAGCAGGATTTACCCAAGATTGGCCACTTGAACAATATGTTCGCGACGCCAAGATCGATACTTTGTATGAAGGTACAACTGCGATTCAAGGTTTAGATTTCTTCTTCCGTAAAGTTGTCAAAGATGGTGGAAAAGCACTTGGCTTACTCGGAAAAGAGATTCAAACTTTCGCTGAATCAGGTGGCGCACACGCTGCTGAAAAGCAAGCGCTGCTAAAAGCGCTCGGTGATTTAAATGGCATGGTCGGTGTTCTAGTTGGCCACGCAATGGCATCGCAAGAATCTGCCCCAGAAATTTACAAGGTTGGTTTAAATACCTCTCGCGTATTGATGGCGGTCGGTGACATAATCACAACTTGGTTATTGTTGCGCCAGGCAGATATCGCAGCCGGCCTTATTGAAAGCGCATCTGCTAAGGATAAAGATTTCTATACAGGTAAAATTGCATCAGCGAAGTTCTTTGTGACAAATTACCTGCCGCATATCACCGCTGATCGCAAGATCGTGGAAGCAACTGATAGCGCGATTATGGATATCTCGGAGAGCGCTTTCTAGCCATTAATTATTAGATTGGTTTAATTTCATATAGGCTCGGCCAATGCTGAATAGGCACCGTGGTGAGCTGTACGTAGTTTTAGGTGCAATTTTCTTCTCCTTAAGCGGAGTGATCGTGACTTTGGTCCTTGACCATATGACAGCTTTTCGCTTAGCTCAAATTCGCGCAATCGGTGCCTTTGCCCTCCTCTTTGTAATTACCTTTATCCAAGACCGTAGCTCTTTAAAGGCCGAACGTCGTGAAATACCGACGCTAATCTTCTACGGAGTAGTCGGTTATGCGATGGTGCAGCTTGGTTATTTCATCAGCATCTCACGTGGCATACCGCTTAGCCTGGTATCGATTCTGGAATTTACCGCGCCTGTTTGGATCGTTCTCTGGATCAAATTTGTACGCAAGGGCTGGGTTTCTAACGATATGTGGGTTGCGATCGCCCTCGCGCTCTTTGGTCTATTTTTAGTTGCGAGAGTATGGCAGGGATTCACTTTTGATTTGATCGGAGTTTTAAGCGCAATCGGTTCGGCGATGTCGCTGGCGATCTACTTCCTGATGAGTGAATCACAAGGTGACAGGCGATCTCCGCAGGCGACGGTGGTTTGGGGCATTGGTATTGCGGGACTTTTTTGGTTGATAGTTCTGCCAATATGGAATTTTCCAACACAAACCCTTACAACTCAGATTAACCTACAGGGGCGCTTTTCTGAGTACAGCGCACCGGGTTGGTTATTGATTGCTTACATAATCGTATTTGGAACGCTGGTTCCGTATCTACTAGTCATTAACGGTATACGACTAATAAGTGCATCCAAATCTAGCGTGATTGGAATGTTGGAAGCAGTAATTGGCGGGGCGTTCGCATGGATTTGGTTGGCGCAATCATGGAGTGCAATTCAATTACTTGGTGGCGTAATTGTCTTGGTTGGTATCTATATCGCTGATCGAACAAAGACAAACGCTAAATAATATTATTCGTTCCAGGCTCCAGCTGCAGGATCTTGTGGCGCTGTGAAGTCACGACCTGAACCAGCATTTAGCGCCATATCTGCAAAGCGTGCAAAGTGAAGTTGTGCTGCAACGGTAATTGTCTTGGTCTGACCATTACGGTGCTTAGCAACGATTAGATCTGCTTCACCAGAACGGTTCTGTGAGTCATACATATCATCGCGGTGGAGCAAGATAACCACGTCGGCATCTTGTTCGATAGAACCAGATTCACGTAGATCAGAGAGCATTGGCTTCTTATCAGAGCGTTGTTCTGGTGAACGGTTTAACTGTGAGATCGCGATAACTGGAATGTTTAACTCTTTCGCCATAAGTTTTAGGTGGCGTGAGAATTCAGAGACTTCTTGTTGGCGATTTTCTACCCGTTTGCCGCTAGTCATCAACTGCAGGTAATCGATCACAATCAATTTCAGGTCGTGGCGCTGCTTTAAGCGGCGGGCTTTAGCGCGGATCTCCATCATGGAAAGGTTTGGAGAGTCATCGATAAATAAAGGTGCAGCAGAGATTTCACCCATACGACGGGCCAGCTTTGACCATTCTTCATCGCTTAATTGGCCAGAGCGAATATTATTTAAACCAACGCGCGCTTCTGCAGATAACATACGCATTGTAATTTCAGAGCGCGACATTTCCAGCGAGAAGATAACTGAAGTCTTTCCATCGTGAATTGATGCGTGGCGCGCAATATCAAGGCCGAGAGTTGATTTACCTACTGCAGGACGCGCTGCCAAGATAATCATGTTGCCGGGATGGAATCCGTGAGTTAAAAGATCTAGATCGCGGAAACCAGACATAACGCCTTCGATACCGGTTCCTTTTTGAATCGCTTCAATCTCATCAAGTGCTTCAGGTAGCAGCGTTGCAAGTTGTACATAATCTTCTGAAGTACGGCGCTCGGTAACTGCATAAACTTCTGCTTGTGCTTGGTCAACCGCATCATCGACTTCGCCTTCGACGTTGTATCCAAGTTGCACAATCTTTGTTCCGGCTTCAACTAAGCGGCGCATGATTGCATGTTCGCGAACGATCTTTGCGTAATAGCTTGCATTTGCCGCAGTTGGTACAGATGAAATTAACGTGTGTAGGTAAGGTGCACCCCCGGCGCGCGCAATATCTCCGCGCTTAGTTAGCTCAGCGGCAACGGTGACCGCATCCGCTGGTTCACCACGACCATATAGATCGAGAACCGCATCGTAAATTAACTCGTGTGCTGGGCGATAGAAATCGCGTTCGCGTAAAATTTCGAGGACATCTGCGATCGCATCTTTAGATAACAACATTCCGCCGAGAACAGATTGTTCAGCGATTAAATCTTGTGGTGGTGTGCGCTCGAATTCAGTGCCAATATTGTTATACGAGGAGTTGGCCCTCGAGGCGCTATTAGGTAGTTCGGCGATACTCACGGGTGTAACCTCCCACCTGGTACTGACAAAAGCGAAGGACCTTGGGGATAAGGCTGTGCATAAAGGGGTGGATAACTGCTTTTTCCTGTGTAGATACCTGTGCGCAGGATGTGGGTAACTCTTTGAGTGGTAGCCCTTTCCAAAGAAAGCGCAGGTCAGGCGGGGGCGTTTCTCGCGAGAGCCTGTGCATTAAAGTAAATTTCAAATTCTCAACTGTTGAGATATCAACTCTTTAAATGAAAAACACCCCGGCTACATACGCAGCCGGGGTATTTAACTTTAACTCCTACTTTGCGGCAACCACGGTAACGGTAACTGTTGCAACAACTGAATGTGCAAGCGAAACCTTTACTGAGTGATCTCCAGCCTTCTTGATATGTCCAGAAGTCTTGATGCTGTGACGGTCGATATCAACGCCTGCTGCTGCCTTTATGGCTGCTGCAATGTCCTTATCTGTGACAGAACCGAAGAGGCGGCCAGCAGTACCAGCTTTTACGCTGATGGTAATTGCGGTCTTTTCTAGCGATGCCTTGATCTCTTTAGCGTGGTCTAGATCGCGGACTTCACGTGCAGCGCGAGCGCGACGGATTCCTTCGATCTGCTTTTCGCCACCGAGTGACCATGCGATTGCAACGCCGCGTGGCAACAAGAAGTTGCGGGCGTAGCCATCTTTAACAGTTACTACATCGCCGGCTGAACCGAGCTTGGTAACTTCGCGCGTAAGGATAAGTTTCATTTTCTCATTCCCCCTTAGCGCGCTGTCGATGTGTAAGGCAAGAGCGCTACTTCACGGCTGTTCTTAACAGCTGTTGCGACCGAGCGTTGGTGTTGTGTGCATGCGCCAGTGACGCGACGAGCGCGGATCTTGCCGCGATCTGAAATGTACTTGCGAAGGGTGGCGATATCTTTGTAATCGATATATGTCACCTTGTCGCGACAGAAGCTGCAAGGCTTCTTCTTGAACTTCTTATTTAGGGCAGCAGCTTTTGCGCCCTTATTCTTCGGTTCCTTGAGGTTCCGGTTATTTCTTGCTCCCATTGTGGTGCTCCTTTTAAGTGGGCCCTAGCTGTTAACTAGGAATGGATGGATAGGTTTTTTAAACTTTTAGAACGGTGGTTCTTCGGAAGTGGTGGTTGCCCATCCGCCGCCTGCACTTGTAGTTGAAGCAGCAGCCCAAGGATCATCGTTAAATGATTCTCCGCCGGTTGCAGCTGGCGCAGCGAATCCGCCACTTGTTCCGCCTGCGCGTTGTGCACGTGTCACCTTTGCAGTTGCGTTACGTAGTGATGGACCAACTTCATCAACTTCTACCTCAAATACTGTGCGCTTTTCACCTTCTTTAGTTTCATAAGAACGCTGCTTCAAGCGACCAGAGAGAATGACGCGCATTCCTTTGGTTAGCGATTCTGCAACGTTCTCAGCAGCTTGACGCCAGATCTGACATTGAAGGAAGAGGCTCTCGCCATCTTTCCATTCGTTTGTTGTCTTATCTAGATAACGAGGTGTTGAGGCAACGCGAAATTTCGCAACGGCCGCACCTGATGGTGTGAAACGAAGCTCGGGATCGTCAACTAGGTTGCCGATCATTGTGATTGTTGTATCTCCTGCTGCCATTTTTTACCTCTTC